>JBKJPO010000033.1:0-7354 GCA_046595095.1 Chitinophagaceae bacterium | reverse complement strand
CTACCCGGCAATTCATATAGTTGTCCCCCATTCGGTAATTCCATCCAATCACCGGAAGGAACCTGCATGGCATCCCATCCACTTCGGCCGCTGGCATAGAGGGAAATATCTTCGAATATATTTCCTTTGCCGTCTGAATATAATATAAATGGGGAAGTCATCTTTAAGGGTTGTAAGTCAATAACAAAAGTCAGGAGTTCTAATTAATTATTATAGATCCATCCTGACCTGGCGTTTACAGATTTATCTGTTTATTATTCATGAAATCATTCAATCATCTAAATCAAGGTCGGCCTGCTGATTATTCCTGCAAAAATCGCATATTTGATCCAACTCTTCAATTTTTAAATTTTTGCGAAACTTAAAGCTGAATCTCCTGTTATCCTGGCTTCCATGTGTATTTTTTAGATGGATGCGTTGTTATGTTTTCTTAAAAAAATTGCTTTAACTGCAAACTCTAATTCAGGATAATCTTCACCCACCTCCCATTTAACTTCATTTAGGCTACCACCTTTTCGTACCGTAACCGCAGAATTCAAATCCGGCTCAAGCTGCAAAAGCTTATTTGAGGAAAGGTCAATGGAAAGCAATCCATCCTTTAAAACGAGATTACTGATCTCTGCCCAGGGATAAAATTTGCTGGTATAACTTTTCAACCTGACTCCTTCTTTATCAATGGCCAGGGTTACTGATGTTTGAGTTAAAACCTGCAAGGCCATCAATCCGAGCAGTACCAGACAGGGAAATAATGATCCTACCTCAGTGTACCAGATTATCGCGCCAATGATATAAACGGTTATGTAAGATTTGTCTGTATTTATCTTCGAAAAAAAAGAAAAAAGGCTGTAGACCAAAAACAGTATGCCAATTACAATCAACGAGAAACGTGAGATAAATGCCTTATTCTGCAGACCTAAATAAAATAATGCAAGGGCATTCAATAGAAATATAAAAGCAGCTATCTTTCGATATACCGGGTACCTCTCATTTTTTATTAAAAATTTAAAATAGTGATATTCGGTCATTTAATTATGGATATATATTGAGCGGATCTGCCATTGATTCCCAAAACAGCCGATAAGTATTTGAGAAGCAGATCGAATTTATTTTGTCAGTGCTGATTTAGATTTTGTAAATATGCTAAATATATTTTTCCCCTGTTTTCTGCAAATAAATCCAAGATAAGCATGAGGGCCGCTTGAATTAAAAGTCCAAGACCAATGCCTTTCCAGATTGTGCCTGACTTGAAATATAAAATCAAGAAAATACCGGTTATCATTAAGGCAATTTCTATCCAACGGTAGAGCAGAAAGTTTTTCATGACTGTTTTCATTCTTGGGATTTCTTCGGATTGGATTTTTGCTTTGTCAGTTTGAATTACCTGATTTACTCTAACAATATCTTTAGGGCTTCTAAAATAAACTGTAATGCCAACAGTCAATTGTATTAATGAAACGGCAAGCAATGAATAGGACATTCCATTATAAAATGGTTGTTTTAGTTTTCCCAAAAAATAAACGGATAATGCTATGGCAATCACACCCACAGCAATAAATAAAAGGCTTTCTGTTTTTTCTTCATTAAAATATTTTGAGATTTGATCCATATTATTTTAAGCTTGCAGTAAAAATAATCCACCTGTTATGCAGTTACCAGCAAATTACAAAGTTTAAACAATACCCTTGCCCCAACATTCTCATCCCATTCATTATTACTGATGCCTACTTCGTTGAGGTCGAATCCAATAAGTTTGCGACCGCTTTGCAATACTTTTTTGAATAAATAAAAAACCTGCTCAGTTTCAAATCCGCCTTGTACAGGCGTACCTGTATTGGGACATAGCTTGGGATCAAGGCCATCAATATCAAAACTAATAAATACTTTTTCGGGTAAATGATTTACAATCTCATCTGCAATTTGTTTCCATGTCTCGCCCTCAAAAACCCTTTCTTTAATTTGTTTATCAAGATAAGTTACAACTCTGCCGTTACTGTTTTTTACAAAATCCCATTCCTCTTCACAATAGTCTCTAATGCCGATCTGAACCAACTTACTGATCTCCGGGATCTCTGTTAATGCATTGTACATGATTGACGCATGGGAATACACGAAGTTTTCATAGGCCTTCCGTAAATCGCAGTGTGCATCGATTTGTAAAATAGCAAAGTCACCATGTTTTTCTCCAATTGCTTTATAAAACCCCAATGGGGTACTATGGTCACCACCAAGTAATCCAACCAGCTTTCCTTTATCCAGTAATTCTTTTGTTTGCTCGTACACCCAATTGTTCATCATCCTGCTGCCTTCATTCACTTCTTTGAGCGTTTTGCTCATGAATTTATTATTCGAAATTTCCTCTCCCTGCGAAATATAATTTATGAAAAGCTCGGCTTCTTTTCGCAGGTAATCACTTTTGCTTAGCAATTTTCGATCGATATCCTTCATATAAAATCCCTGTTTCCATCCTTCGGGCATATCAATGTCCATTAAATCGATTTGCATGCTTGCATTAAAAATGTGCTCTGGTGCCCGGGCAGTACCTGCACTATAACTCACAGTAACTTCCCAGGGAACGGGCACAAGCACGAGCTTTGCATCCTCTTCTGTAAAGGGAAGGCCAAAAATATTGTTGTTAGGATTGCCTACAGAGTTGGGATCAAAATTAGCGAGATCGGTCATTGTGGTTGGGATTAACTATCCGCTTTGCGATGGCCTGCCATGGCAAAAACGGTGCAAAGATAAGCGACTGTTCTACAAAGGATATGTGCAAAAGAAAATAATTTGATAAATGAAAAATAACAAGCGAGATCAAAAGCCAGCGATCAAATCGATATGTAAAAAATCCAATTACCATTAATAGATCAAGAATTGTGGCCAACTGGTATAAACCCTGAGCCATCGCCTTATGATCGATCAGGTATGCAATAGTCTCAGTTCTCCATCCCCCGGGCTTGAGGAACAACCATTCGGCATTCATAGCCCTTAATATCTCGGCCATATTATCATCGAACGCAAAACCACCATAATATATTTTGTAAACCCCGCCACAGAAATATAAAAAGCAAACCCAATACCTGATAAGTTTCCACATCAAGTTGAATTTCGCTTCATCTTTAACCAGGAATGCAAGTGGAATAAGTAAATAACCGATTTGTGCAAATTGATGGCCTGCCGCTGAACAGTAACTGATGTAAAGTATCCAGCAACCTGCAACAGATATCCACGCCAAAATCGTTCGATCAGGAATAAAAACAAAAGCAAGGCAACTCGTGGTAAGGATCACATCAAAAGCTAAAGCTGCCCCTGAATGTTGCAAAAGGAATTGAGGCAAACCAAATAAATGAAATAACCAGAATGTATTATCAGTGCCAATATAAATCAATGGTGGCAGGCTAAGCTGATAAAGTAAAGAATGATTCAGAAAAAAATAAACCAGGATTAAAAATAACCAGGCATAAATACACCTGGCCATAAAACTTCTTGGATAGAACTGTTGCCCGGGTTTCATTCGCGAAGTTTTTCCATAAACAAAATATCACCCCGCTTAGCTATAATTTGTGAACCAATATAAGAAATGCGCATATAGACAATCCCTGCCGTGTTGAACTTTCCTCCTGTAATTTTGGTAAAATACCTTGCCCACCATCTGGGGTATTGCTCAATCGAAATGCTGTCATTCACCAATTGCTCATTTGCATAATTTGTAAGTTCGCTTCCCATTTTGCCAAACCTGCTGTCAATAAGTTTGGACGTTGGATCACCTGTTGTATGCAATTTTGCATAATGTTCTGCTGAACCAATGAGCAATTCATATTCCCTGTTACTAAGACATTTGGAATCGAAAAAACCTTTATCCGTCTTGATTGCAAGAATTAAATAGGATGATTGAGGTTGATGTTTTGTACTAAACATATGATAAAGAAAAAAAGGAATATTCTCGATTCCTTTAAACATAAAGAATATTTGTCCCAGGATGAATATCACGGTGATCCAAAACATGAAACGCCATTGTTGATATAATTTCTTTAAAAACACGGTGGAAAGTTAATGGACAAATGACAAAGCTTTTCAAAATTTACAGATATAATGAATTCGGTACTCTTTTTAGGTTAATTTTGCGGAGAATTTCGACCCTTTTATGAAACGAACACACATTATCATTCTTGTCGCTATCGCAGCCTCTATTGGGGCTTTGCTCATGTATTCGGTTGACTTTTCCACTTATGACACTATTGGATCTGCAAGACAAAAGCAAGGGAAATATGTGCACCTGATTGCCAAACTTGATAAATCACAACCGATTTCGTACGATGCGATCAAGGACCCTAACTATTTATCTTTCTATGCAGTTGATAGCCTGGGTAGCAAAACAAAAGTGATCTACAAAAATTCAAAACCGCCCGAGCTCGAATTAAGTGAAAGAGTTGTGTTGCAGGGAAAGATGCAGGGAGAAGTATTTGAATGCGATAAGATCTTACTTAAATGTCCTTCCAAATACAAAGACGATAAAAAAGAATTAGAAAAAACAGTTACCGAAAACTAATTATAACAGCCGCGCATGACATTTGAAGGCGAACACTTATTACCCGGACAACTGGGCCATTTTTTTGTATTACTTGCATTCTTCGCCTCCATTGTTTCCACCATTGCTTTTTTCAAAGCCTCACATTCCCAGCTGCCGGCAGAAAAGATAAGCTGGCTGAAATATGCGCGGGTAGCATTTTTTACCCAGGTAATTTCGATATTAATAATTTTTGGGATAATCATTTTCATTTGTGGCAATCATTATTACGAATACCTCTATGCATACAAGCATGCATCGAAGGAACTCGAATCCAGATATTTACTCGCCTGCGTTTGGGAAGGACAGGAAGGGAGTTTTCTTCTATGGAGTATCTGGCATTCGATCTTAGGAAGTATCCTCATCTGGCGTGCTAAAGAATGGGAAGCACCCGTACTCACTGTAGTAAGTTTTGCGCAGGTATTCCTCTCCGTTATGTTGGTTGGCCTATGGTTTGGCGATACACGGATCGGCAGCAGCCCATTTGTACTCACGAGGAATGAACTTGAGGGTCCGATTTTTTCCCAGGCAAATTATCTAAGTTTTATAAAAGATGGCCTCGGGCTAAATGTACTCCTTCGTAATTACTGGATGGTGATTCATCCGCCTGTATTGTTCCTTGGCTTTGCCAGCACCTTGGTACCGTTTGCATTTGCATACTCCGGGATTATTACAAAAAAGTATGGAGAATGGATAAAAGCAGCATTACCATGGACGTTGTTCAGTGCATGTGTGCTTGGCGTAGGAATTATGATGGGAGGAAAATGGGCTTACGAATCCCTTTCATTCGGAGGGTATTGGGCCTGGGATCCTGTAGAAAATGCATCGCTCGTTCCCTGGCTAGTACTCATTTCAGGCTTGCATTGCATGGTGATCTACCAGTCTACAGGTCATTCACTTAAGGCATCTTATCTCTTCATTATCCTTACACTTTTCTTCATACTCTATTCTACATTTCTTACGCGTACTGGTGTACTTGGTGATACTTCAGTGCACTCATTTACAGAAGCGGGAATGGCCATGAATATTCTCATTGGCTTATTTGTACTGGGGTTGACAATCCCAATGCTCATCATGTTTGTAGCCAACATAAGCAAGATGCCCGCTATACATAAAGAAGAAGCAACCTCATCCAGGGAATTCTGGATGTTCATTGGTTCATTGGTATTCTTCCTCTCAGCACTATACATTATTGGTTTTACTTCTGTCCCTGTGTATAATAAAATGTTCAACTGGACTTTGGCAAATCCTGAAGATGTGGAATTTCTTTATAACCGGGTAATGGTGCTGATAGCCATTCTTGTTGGCCTGCTCAGCGCCACAGGTCAATATCTCAAGTATAAACATACTGATCGAAAATACCTTTTGAGGAAACTTGGTGTGCCAACATTGATGGCATTGTCTTTCACAGCCATCCTGCTTTATTTCTATCCAATCAATTATGATAAAAAAGGGATTGGTTTTCTTGTTGCGATTTACATGGCGATTTTTGCAAGCTTCTATTCAGTAATTTCTAATGGCGCATATATCTGGCTTGTGCTTAAAGGCAATCTTAAGATGGCCGGCTCATCCTTTGCACACGTAGGTTTTAGCCTGATGATAGCGGGGATGCTGATTTCTTCCGGCAATAAAGAAGTGATAAGTGATAACCGCACTTCCGGTGTTTTTATTCCTTTTGCTCCTGACCCCGATGGAAAGCATTCTGAGAATCCATTGGAAAACCTAACTCTATTGAAGGAGGTGCCTACGCGAATGGCAAGATATCATCTTACCTATGTCGGCGATTCTTCCGGAAAGGAAAAAACACGCTCGTTCTATAAATTACTTGTTGAAAGAAAAGATACATCAGGGCGGATCATGGAGAATTTTATGCTCACTCCTGATGTGTACAAAATGAAAGATAATAACCTGAGCTCCAACCCGGATATCAAGCATTATCTTACTCATGATGTTTTTACATACATCTCTTCAGTGCCAGACCGAAGTGCAATGATCGACACTGTTGAATACGAAATAAAAGAAGCGAAAATCGGGGATTCTATTTTTTATTCGAAGGGATATCTCATTTTAAATGCGATTCAGAAAAATCCGAGAGATGAGCGATTTAACTTCAAAGAAACTGATACCGCACTTGTTGCAGATATCACCGTTTATAGTAATGACAGCACCAGCCACAAAGCATATCCTCTATTGCTCGTTAATAATTTAGACATCAATTATGTAGACGATACTGTTTTCTCAAAGAATCTTCATCTTCGCCTTGCAGGCATTGCAAATCAAAATACTTTCAGGATTGGTGTGAAAGAATCAAATACCCCTGCGGATTTCGTGACACTCAAGGCATATATTTTTCCATACATCACACTTGTTTGGGTTGGATTGCTAATCATGGCTGCCGGATTTATTCTGGCTATCATGCGCAGGATAAAAGCCAGTTCGGGAGTTACAGCCATTTCGTTACTTGTAATCGTTGGCTTATTGTTTTACGTGTTTTTGATTGCTAATTGATTGTATCAATTACCTCGCAAGATTCGTTCGTTTCGCGAACCCCAGGTTTCTCGCACAGAGCTCGCTAAGGAGCAGAGATGGCAGAGAAAGATTACCGTTCGCTACGCTCTATGCAATTTTGGTTGTTCCAATGCACCGAAGGTGCTACCTGTTTGTAGATATGGAATTTGGATTGTTCCAATTTCACCGAAGGTGCTACCTGTTTGTAGCCACATGGAATTTGGATTGTTCCAATGCACCGAAGGTGCTACCTGTTTGTAGATATGGAATTTGGATTGTTCCAAT
>JBKJPO010000188.1:0-20692 GCA_046595095.1 Chitinophagaceae bacterium | reverse complement strand
CGTTTTTTTTCTCATTTGATGTATCTACCCAATTACCTCCAACTTTTACGCGTATCTGGTAAGTATAAATGGAAGTTGCCGAGAGGCCAAAATCGTTGAATGAAGTATCCAGGCCTTTACTGGTCCAACCGGAATAAGCACCACCATCAACTTTTCTCCTGTATTCATATTCCTGTGCACCCGTATATGTTTTCCACTTGACCAACATTTGATTCGCACCAAGGAAGGGGTATGCATGGGTTAAACGCAATTGTGCAGCACATGGAGTAATATCAATGAGGGATAAACTGAGCATAGTTATCGCCAGTATCCAATATCGTATATTAAGTCGCATATGCACTGTTTTAAAACTTTATTGACTCATCCTCAGTTCTATCAGTTCTTTTGAAATTAGCAAGCTTATATTATCATTATCAGCAGCTTCTGCCAGCCGGTATGGTTGCCAAAACACTTCACCATCAAATTCTTTCTCAGCAATAAGTTGACCATTGCTACCATTAAAAGCCTGGATGCGGTGCCCATTATTAGATGGGGAATTCTTTACTGAAACAATATAGAAGATATCTTTTGCAGGGTGAGCTGTTATTGGATATCGACCTACTGAATTTCCTTTTAATTTTCCTGAAGCTATGCGTGTATATCCACCCGTTAGTTTATATAAAAACCAGTTGTCACCAGTAGTTAACACCACCTTACCTCCTGGCAGGAATTCGATAGCTGAAACACCCATGAAACTATTATCTTCCAAAATCAGGTTACCGGAATTGTTATAATATTGAATTATTGCAGAACGTGTCGACTTATTGTAAAGTACCACCGCAATGAAAGCATTTCCCGCAGCACTGTATACGTTCACAGGCATGAGATCAGGTAAGGCCCTCTCCCATTGTTTATTGCCATCAGGATCGTAGCTCGTTAATGATATCGACGTAGGGCTACCTTGTTGGTTCTTATTGCCGGCAACTATAAAATGTCCATCGCCTGAATAGGAAGTAGCAAATGGCCAGGAAGCCACTAGACCCAAAGCTTTAATGAGCGCACCGGTTCCGGAATAAATATTTGCATAAACATTTGTCGCAACATGTCTATTTAGGCTATCGCCAAATGTGATAACCCTGTTAGCTTTTCCGGCATATTCTATATTGCTGAGTGCTCCTATATTAAAAGCTCCTCCATTTATCTGCACCCTGTACTCTGTTTTAGTTGGAGAGGTATTTACAAACTTATAAGATGAAATAGCGTTGGTTTTTGAAATACCTAAAACAGATGAAGATTCTTCTGTGAATGTTCGGCGTCCTAAAACTTCGAATTGTTTGGGTTGTGCATAAAGTTTAAAAATGCCTGGAGATAAGAATATCAATAAGAAAATGATTATCCTCAAATCTTTAGCAATACCAATATGTTTAAAATTCATTTTCATATCTATAACCATTTAAGGGTTTGGCTGCAACAAAGTAAAACCAAGAGCTGTTGTAGCTTTTGCATAGACGATAATTGTTCCACTGGCACCCGGTCTTAAAATTCCGGGAGGTCCGTTGAGTTCCTTCAATGGAAGTGTCAATACTTTCAAATTAGCCGCAAGACCTTCTGGCGTAAATGAAATTGGGGCACCTCCCAGGCTGCTTAATTTTAATACAGGATTTTTAATATCAGTATTGCCTGCATTGATAAACTGTACGGAAATACTGATCACATTAGAGGGCCTTGTATTCGGTGGTGTGATTACATTGGTAAGCAGGTTGACCGAAATTCCCGGTACTACTTTGAAACCCAACGGTAACATGGCCGAGTTACCAAACTGGTTGTATGCTACCACATCATAATCTCCGGTGGATGCCCCCGCCAGGTTAAACGTGACAAAAAGCATGGTTGGATTTATTATCCGGATGCTATCGCCATCAATGATTGTTCCTGCTTTCTTTAAACTAATCCTATCGACGTTTCCTAGTTTTGAACCATTTATTTGCACAGTGACCTGGCCGGTATTTCCACCTTTGTTTGCGTTAATATTCCTGATTTCAAACTGTAGAATTTTGGCCAACACGCTAACTTGCTGAACATTTGCAGGAGCAGTTTCTCCATATGCCATCAAGTAGTATGTACCGGCTACGAGATCAGGAATGATGATTTCCTGGTTTCCTTTATAAGGTTCACTATGCGAAAAATCATAGATGGCCCTTGTTGGCACTTCACCATAACGTAGATACAGCTCATTTGATCCATTAAGCGAATCACCTTTTAATGTAACAAGCAATGATTCTCCCTGGAGACTATCGGGAATCAATATGCGATAATAGATCGCTTTCTTATCAATCATGTTCTTTTGAGTAAGTACATTGATTGGAAGTTCGGGAACCGTAACATTAATCCTATCCGCAGAAGCTTTCAGGTTATTGCTATCACTGCTTTCATAAATATTATTAAGGATATCTGTATGAACCAATACGTAATATTGTTTTAATGAGACACCGGTAAGGTCGCCTGTGTAATTACGTAGAATTCCGGCTTGAGGGGCAAGATTTATATATGCATCCTGCGAACTGATCAGAACATCATTAACATCTTTAATCGTATCCTCTGAAAAATATATTGCTTCTTTCATGTATCCTGAAGCAGGATTGAGGCCAGCATTTTTTAGATTCCATTGCAAGGTAATTGGATCCCCGGCCATGGCATCGCCCGGTGGCAAAATAATATTCGTTACAATAAGATCGGAAAGAGGTGGCCTGATAATATTAATGGTTCCTATGGATGTATTGTTATTTTCAGTTAAATGTTCGAACACTGATTCTGAGGCGTCAGTTTTAATGATCACTACGTAATTACCATTTCCGGAAATTGGTAATGTAACATCCATACTGTCGCTGTATGAAGCTCCGGGATTAAGTGCGATAGTTCTTAGCCTGGATCCAATCGAAATATCTCCCAGGTCAAGGTTGATGTCCGTCGAAAGGAAAATTCTATCCGTCCAGGAATCCGGTTTGGTAATACCAGGACCGTTATTCTTAATGGTATATTTAGCTTTCACAGGTTGACCAGCAGTTCCCTGGTCGGGAATGGTGAAAGAAATAACAATGAGGTCAGGTGGTGGAGTTAAAGTGATATTAATTCTTATTGAATCTCCGTTTCCACCAACCAGTTTATAATTGTTTCGTTTGTTCACATCGTGGTTGAGGTCGTTGTGATCTGTAACCATGAGGAAATAATACACTCCCGAGATTCCGTTTGGTATGGTGAAATTATCAACCCTGGAATAAGAGCTGGCGGGAGATAGAACACCAGTGTGATTAACCTCACTAACAAGAATATCCGAATTTTTATTGAAGATGGTGTCTGCTGATAAATAAAGCCCATCCTGCCATTGACTTATTGCAGTAACTACTGTGCCTACATTTTCGACAGTCCATTGCAATGAAACAGGATTGCCAGAAAAAGTGGAATCAGGTGCAGATAGCGCTGTCACTGCCAGATCAACAGGCGGATATTTTTTGATAAAAATTGAATCTTTCAGCTGTACATTATTCCCTTCCGCTGTGTGTTCATAAATGTTGTTTTCACCATCAGCATACACATATAAATAATACCGCAGGCTGTCGGGAACGTTTGACGGAATTTTTATGGTAGAAATTACTTGGTAAAGGGAATCTTTCTCCAATACCCTCACCTGGCTAATGCCTCTTAAAAATATTGTATCAGGAGAGAGGAAGACAGGATTTTTTGAAAGAAGTATCCTATCCGTCCACGTGGAATTTGGTATCCTTCCCGGGCCATTGTTTTTCCCTGTAAATGAGAAGGGGATGATTTCATTTGCAAAGGCGGAGTCGGGCACCTGGATGCTGGTTACTACGAGATCGGGCCAGGGGCTCAGTGTTACCTGGATAGCCAGGTTGCTTCTCCTGATGTTATTGCCCTCATTTAAACCTTCAAAAACATTATTGGTATTATCAGTTTCAATAAAAACAAAATAGGCTCCGGAAATGCCGTTGGGCAATATTATCTGCATGTTTTTAATCAATGAATCACCCTTTAATAATTGCCCGGTATTATAATTTATTCTACCTACTTCTGTTACAGAACCTGCGACATAGGTAGCATTGGTTGAAACCGAAATCCTGTCGGTAATGCTGCCACTGAATAAATCACCGCTTCCATTATTCTTAACCACCCATGAAATATTAATGGCATGCCCGGATGAATCTGCTGCAGGAACTGTGAGTTGTGATACAACAAGGTCAGGCGAGATGATTTTTAGTGGCAGGGTGCTCCTGAGTATATTGTTGTTTTCATTACTAAATTCGTAGATGCTATTACCTGCATCAGTTTTTACATAGACATAGTAATTACCGGAAATATTTGATGGGATTATTATGTTCAGCTGGGCGTTGTATCCGTCCCCTGGATCCAATGCTGATGGCCGGTTGATGCTGCCCATGAATATTGCTGAATCTGGATTAAAAGCCGGAAGCTTTGAAATAAATACCTGGTCGCTCCAGTTTCGGGTTTCGGTTGAAGAGCCACCGGCATTCTCGGTGCGCCATTTTACCAGGCTTATCTCCCGATTGCTCGCCGAATCTTTAATTGTGATCTGCGTAACCACAAGATCGATCGGTGGAGTAAGAAGAATGTTGATGCTATCGCTTCTTCCTGTATTATTATTTTCAGATGCATGCTCATAAACCTGGTTACTTATATCTGTTCTAACATAAAAATAATATCTTCCAAAAGTGCCATCTGCAATAGTGAATGTTTTCTGTTGTGTGTAAAAGCCATTCACTGCCAGGGCGCCATTATGAACTTGAGCACCTAAGAAAGTTGCTGTTGCCAAATTCAGTACAGAATCTTTAGTAAGGTAAATAAAGTCCGTCCAGTTTGCGGCAACTGTTGGTCCTGTTCCCAGGTTGGATACTTTATAAGTGATTGTAACCGGTTGCCCTGAGAAAGTGAAATTAGGAGCAATCAGCGATGTCACCTGGAGATCAGGTGGGGGTGTAAGATTAATAAGTGTGGTGGCAACACTGATCTTCGTGTTATTACTTAGATCCGTTTCAAGCAGTTGTCCATAACCGTTAGCAACTATGAATACATAATAATTATCATTGATCCCTTGCGGAAGCGTGAAGGTTGCCGATTGTACATAACTCTGATTAGGGTTTAATTCGCTTGCATTTTGCACGGTACCGAGGAATGGGTCTATAGCGGGTTCAAGAAGGGCATTTTTCGAAATATAGACCAGGTCAAGCCACTGCTGGTTCAACGTGCCACCTTTTCCTGTATCCTGCACTTCCCAGGTGATTGTAATTGATTGGCCAGAAAATGCTGTAGCAGGATTTTGAATATTTTTTACAATCAGATCAGGAAGCTTACGCATTGTAAAGGTTTGTACAGCAGAATGCGTTTGACAAGCTTCATGCTTTGCTGCAACTTTCCATTTGTAAACTATTCCATATTGTAACAGTGGCCCACCGTATGCAAAATTGATTTGAGTAATATTTGCGACGATGGGAATTGTAGGAACCGGATCATTTTCTTTCCATAAGTACAGATCATATTTTAATGCATTAATTACCGGGCCCCATGAAAAATTTACAGGAACATTCAAGCCTGTAGCGTTATTAGCAGGCAACAGGTTCGAAGGCGCAGATAGTGGGGTGATATTTGTAATTGTAATGTTCGCAATTCTATATACACTATCACATCCCTGCACGCTTCGGATTGTATCTCTTACAATTGCGCTGGAACTATAAGTAACACCCTGGTAGACAATTGTGGAATTGCATGCACTTATACTTGTATCTCTCGTTATTGGGACAATAGTTGTAACTGTAATAGTGGCAACGATATGTACACTGTCGCAACCTATCGTACTTCTCAGTGTGTCCTTTTTGATAGTAGAACTTGTATAAGTTACGCCCTGGTAAACAACACGGTTACATCCTGAGAGAGAAAGATTCTGAGTAACAGGCGCGGACCCAACAACATTTATTATAATCTCATTAGTAGTATCTATGGGGGTGGTGAGGCATGGATAATTACTTGTCATTATACACCTGATCACGTCGTTATTGATAAGGGAACTTGTGGTATAAGTTGCCGCGATAGCTGCTGGAATATTAATACCATTTTTCTGCCACTGGTATGTTGGAGTTGTGCCACCATTAGTGGGTGTTGCAGTAAAGGTTACTGCTGACGTTGAACAGCTTGGATTACTGCCCGAAGTTATGGTCATCGATACAGACGGTGTTAGGGTAGGCAATACCGTTACTGTCACATTACCATTGCCTACACATCCTGAAATTTGATTAGTAACTGTAACATTATAGGTAGAAGTTACTGAAGGTGTAGCTATTGGAGCTTCTGCAGTATCACTGCTTAGCGTAGCCGCAGGAGACCAGAGGTAAGTATACACTTCAGGTGGGGTAAATCTCCATGCTTCGGGAACAGAAGTTTGCCATGCCGTACCATTCCGGTTTGGCGCAGCAGCGCCAATAGAGCCAGTGGCATTATTGACGCCAAGTACTTTCACACCTCCCCCTGTAGAGGCGAGACCAACAGAGTTTTTAAGATGTATCTCTACCAACCTGGTGGTTTCAAACAACCAGATTTGACCCGACAGACTACCCGTTGAATTGCTCCCCACATAAAATGCACAATCGCTGAAATCAATAATCATTCTTCTTGTTGGAGCTACTCCATCAACAAAATATTTGATACGGCCGGTAGTATTCCCATTTGAGGCAACTACAACATCTGCCCAGCAAAGAGCTACAAAGTTTTTAATAATTGTATTAGGTAGAGGGCCCGGGGTATAGTTGGTGCTTGTTGTTGGTCCAAATTGAATATTGCCATTGGTGCTGATGAAAAAACTACTATAATTATTTCCAAAAAAATTGAAGCTGAATGGTAGAGGTACTGAAGGTCCTACCACGTCATCGCCCGTTGGCCCCGTGCCTGCCGTTGCTGGTACAGGTATGTTTTGATAAGGTATGGAAGTAACCGAGAAATTAATTGCAGAAACACCTGAGCGCAATTGCGAGCTGCCACCTGTACATATTCCGGGAGGTGTAGCAGTTGTAAAAAGAACAGGTGGTAAGGAACTCACGATCATTACTGTTGGCCCACTCTTTATGGTACCACCGGCAGCACAAATGGTACTGTTTGTAAGTACACAGCGAATGGTATCGTTGTTTGCGAATGTGCTGTCTAAATAAGTTGCAGCAGTTGCGCCAATTATATTATTGCCATTCTTTGTCCATTGATAAGTTGGAGAACCTGCATTTGTAGTTGCGGCTGTAAAGGTTACAGGTCTACCCGGGCAGATCACACTGGAGGGGCTTGCAGTAATGCTTATGGTAGGAAGTGGGGTAATTGTAATATCAGATCCGTTATCAACACTTGTGATAGCAGGATTGCTTGATTTTACCCTAATCCTATATTGTGCTCCGCCAGGTTTTGATGAAGGAATTGTTGCAGTGATTGTTCCTGAACTTTGAGAAGCTATGCTGCCTATGGAATCGGGTGCAGCAAATGATCCTGCCGCATCGGATAATTGAGCAGTAAAAAAATTGCCTGCATTAAAAGATCCCGTGATGGTGAAGCTCACAGAAACCTGTGTACCTGCACAATAAGTTAATGGGTTAATGGATGAGACAGTTATAGTTTGCCCCATAATGGCATTAGCCACTGTGATAAGAAACAGTATTGCCAGCAGTTTTGGCATATTTTACTATTAATAGCAAAAGGAATAGTATTTCATATAAGTTATTGAATTAAGGATGGTAATAGATAGGAATTATTGAAACTTACTACTAACTAATGGGATCATCAACTCCGATTGTGAGGATTGTTACTCGGAGGAATTGTGAGAAAAAGGTAAGCACTTTATTTCTATTTTGCAAGAAGGAATTTTTTTATTAGTCATTCTTTTTAAAAAATCTGTTTGTTTTTGAAGATCATTTTCAGCTCTTTTTTTATATAACTGTAAAACCGGTTAACATGAATTTGCAAGCGAAGGGTCGCCTGGCATATTAATTCTCCAAACCCCTCCTCACCGCAATTACGATTCATGACATCATTTTACAATAATGAGGCGTGACTTGTATCATTTAAAACCAATGGCTTCACTTTGTTTTCTTCAATAAAAGAATTATTTTGACAACGCATTTTATCAACCCCAAAATTCCTTGTTATGCCTGCCCAATCTATATCTGTACACATTGGATTAAACGCTGTTGACCCTATTCATTACCAGGGATGGGACGGCCAATTGCTTTGTTGTGAAAATGATGCAAGTTTTTACCAGGAGATTGCAAAAAAAGCGGGATTTGCAAAAAGCGATATTTTATTGACCCAGCAAGCCAATACAGAAAACCTGGTGCAACACCTTTCTGAAGCTGCAAAAATATTGAGAGCTGGTGACCTTTTCTTTTTAACTTATTCCGGGCATGGAGGATCTATCCTTGATCTCAACTTTGATGAGGATGATCTCCAGGATGAAACCTGGTGTTTGTACGACAGGCAATTTTTGGATGATGAACTTTTTAGCCAGCTGTCTAAATTTAACCAGGGAGTTAAAGTATTTGTGGTTTCGGATAGTTGCCATTCGGGAACTGTAACCAGGGTTGTGCCCGATGCCAGGGAACTCGCATTGAGAAAAGATATTGGAGACATTTATGCAAAATATCAATTACGCGTACGCAATGCGCCGCCTGATGTTTTGGAAAAAACATTCAGGGCAAACCGGCAAGCATATAAAGCTGTAGCGGAGAAGTCTGCAGTAAATGGTGAAGAGATTGGATGCTTCGTTGCATTGTTCGCAGCCTGCCAGGACAACCAGAAAGCCGCAGAGTGGGAGAGTTATGGCTTGTTCACGACCATGCTTAAACGCGTATTGGAAAATGATAAAGACTTCAAATCCTATCAACATCTTTTTGAAAAAGTAAAAAATGAAGTGCCACCATTCCAGGTACCTAATATCTACCTGTACGGAAATCCTGCATTCGATTTTACCAATGAGCCACCCTTCCTGCGCGCTGCTGAACACCTTGTAAAAGAAATTCAGGCTGAAGCTACAAACCTGGAAGCCGATGGGTTGCTTGTAGCAACTGGTGAGAACGGGCTTTCTGAAAGCCTCAGATCGGGTGGCGATCTAATTGGGGGCGTTAAAGAATGTAAGGATTATTTCCTTATTCGAAACAGGTCTACCGATGGAAAAGTTTGGGATGATGCCTATCATCAATATTTCAGATTGGCTGAAACCAGTAAGAATAAAATTCAACTATTTGTAGAACCAAATATCCGCAGCCAACATTTGCCATCGCCAAAGACAACCCGGTCCGGTACTTCAAAAAATGAATACATGTCAACCTGGCCAAGACCCACTGAAAACTATACAGATGAATTTATCTGGCATCTTGATGATGCACATTCACAATTGCGCAAAGCATCAAATGCTGTTCTGGCTTCCGGCATCAAACCATACATTCGCATCGGCCATATTGATACCGGGTATCGCCCTGGTCATCCAAGTACTCCCCGGTTTCTCTTGAAAAACCTGGGGACAAGTTTTGTAAATAAAGACAAAGAAAATAAGGGAATAGATATTCCTAAGGCCGGTAAAATAGCCGAGCAGGATGGGCATGGCTGTGCAACACTTGCTATTCTTGCCGGCAACAAAGTTGCAGCAAAAGACAGTTATACAAATTACGAAGGTGAAGTAGGTGCAATACCTTTTGCCGAAGTAATTCCAATTCGTATATGCGATACCGTTTTCAACATGTTTAATGCCAATGATGTGGCTGATGGAATTGATTATGCCGTTGAAAATGGCTGCGAAGTAATCACCATGTCGATGGCAGGATACCCAACAAAAACTGTGGCACGTGCCATAAACCGGGCATATGAAAAAGGTGTGGTGATTGTAACAGCTTCTGGTAATAACTGGTTCAAGGGAATAAAAAAAATTACGCCAAACGCTGTAATGTACCCTGCAAGATTTGATCGTGTAGTAGCTGCAACCGGCGTGTGTTTCAATGATGAGCCGTACGACCATGAAGCAAATGACGTGATGCGTCTGCGATCAGAAGGAGGCGATTCCATGCAGGGAAACTGGGGCCCGCCAAAAGCAATGACAAAAGCGGTAGCCGGGTATACACCTAATTTATTGTGGGCAACGGAAGGTCATGATGATCGGTTTCTTAGGTCGGGAGGAGGTACTTCTTCCGCCACACCACAGGTAGCCGCAACATTCGCTCTCTGGATTGCACACAACCGTGAAAAATTAAAGCAACATGGAATAGCAGGCACCTGGAAACAGGTGGAAGCTGCACGTGCAGCGATTTTCAAAACTGCAGGCAAAGCATACCCTGCCTACAAAAAATATTATGGCAATGGCACCATCAAAGCTTTTGATGCATTGAACGCATTCAACTTCAGCAAGGATATTGATTCATTGGTAAAGTCTGATGAAGCAAAAGTAGGCTTCTTCGGTATTGGTGGATTCATTGGCCAATGGTTCAAGGCAATGCCGGAAAATGAAGCTAAATCAAATGATATAAGTAAGGATGAAGCATTGCAGGAAATGATCTCTCTCGAAATTGTGCAGGCACTATACAAAGACACGGCATTGTTCAGGTACACTGAAGCACTTGAATTTGATAATCTGGAAGATAATTTTTTGACTAATGATGAAGCCCGGAAAAAATTCTTTGCACAGTTGAAGCATTCACCGGTAATTTCAGATTTTTTGAAGAGTGTATTATAAATTACTTTGCTAAATTATTTCTTTTTTGCCGATCGGGGATTGGGCTTTACTGATTTTTTTGGAGAGGCTTTTTTTGCTGCTGCCTTCTTTATTGAAGTTGAAGCAGTTGTTGGAACTTTCTTTGTGGCAAAGGACTTTTTTATTGCTGGCGAAGAAGTGATATTTGAAGATTTTGATTTTAATTTTGAAGCACTGTTTTCTTTTGCAGGATTGATGGCAGTTAATTTCTCTTCGATTCGAGACAATTCTTTTTCTATGCGATTTTTTTCTTCAACAATGTGTTTATCATCCGGATTTCTTTCTACGGCTATTTCCATTTGATCAAGTTTTAACCTCAATAATCTTTTTGTTTTTGCCAAAGTCTCCAAACTGGTATTAACTTTTGTATCGGGTTCCGGATTTTTTATTTTTATCGAATGATCTTTAAAGGAAGGTGTTTCTGCAGTGCTTAACTCGTATCCCGAACCCTGGTTATTTATATCGTCTGTTAAACTTGTATTCGCAATCCTAAAACATTCGCTGATTGTTTTTCCTTCAAGATAATTTTCAAAGTATGATCTAAGAAAAATTTCATTTTGAAGGCTGTTACCGAACTCAACAATTAAGCTATTTATTTCAGAATTCCTGAATACAGTTTTATAGAGTTCTGATGCCTGGTCAGGTCTTTTTAATTTATTAGCATCAATGAAATTACCATCATAAAAAATATTGACTTGTTTTCCCGGAGCTAAGGCTTTGAAATAAGGTGCCAGCTGACCTGCAGTCATATTTTCAAATGATTTGTTGATCTCTCCCAATCCATCATCAATATAAATAAATGCATTCCTTGCAGCATTCTTCCTGATCTGTTTAAACAGGCTCACACTATCTATTACTTCCTTGTTCATTATTAAAGAAATATCATTCCTTTTTTCGCTGTGAAAAATGCTATTGAGCATCTCCAGTTTTTTACTTGGGCCACAACTCAGCAGCATTATTACCTCCTGCTTTATATCCAGGTTTTTCAGTCCTGAGAAGTAGCTCCTGATTTTCGATATTGAAGCAGTTGGATCGGATAGCAAATCAGCCGGCAAGTTTAATAACTTGTTTTTTGCAGCTGTAACTAAATTCAGATTTTTTATCCTGTTGATTGCTTCGGGGAGATATGCAATTTGTGAACCACTGAAATCCAAATCCCTAAGATTAACCAATTTGTCAATTTCTTCCGGTAATGATTCCAGTGCGGTTTGCTCAATATGCAAACTTTCCAGCTTTCTTAATAATAATATTGCTTGTGGCAATTGCCTGATCGGATTAGACTTCAGATCCAATAATTTTAAATTTTTGAGTTTTGAGATCAGTTCAGGAATCTCACGGATCCGGTTAGCACTAAGACCAAGATTTTCAAGATTGGGCAAGTCTATCACTTCACCAGGAAATTCTACAAGTCCCAATTCACTTAAGTTTAATTTATTTGTAGTTCTAGCCGTATCGATTTGCGCTTCTATTGAAGCTTTGGGATTTGTGGGCTCTTTTTTATTTATCTCTGTAATTTTATTCAAGAGGAAGGCGTATGCTTTTATTTCTTCAACTGCAAGCTCCAAACCTTCATGTTTTGTAATGGGTAGTAAACTTGACGGAAGTATTCGATAGTGTTTTTTATATTCATTGATGTCGCTGATTTCGTCTTCAATGACGAGTAAAATATCTTTATCATATGCAAATCCCCTGGCCAGAAGTTTTCCAAATGGCGAGCGGTCGAAGGGCTTATTTACGACCTCATTAGTAATGCCAATTATCAAAACGTGTGCTTCGATAATCTTGCGAATAGCTTCTGTGTTGCTTCCCGCCCTCTCGCCTTCCAGGTCCTCCATTGAAATATGGGTTACTTCGCAGTTTACTTCATATAACTCTTTCGTAAATATGCGTGCATAATCAACTACATCTTTTCCAATTATCACAACCCGGGGAATTCCAATCAACTGGATCTGTCTTTTTAACTGCAGGTAGTGATATGCTTTTTCCCGGTTCTCAATTCCATGGTCTTCCAGGAACCTGGTTATTGCAGACGCTGTATCTATATCTCCAATATCATTCTGCGTGTAATCATAGCCGGCAGCTTGCAGATTGAATTGTAAATCTCCACCTTGTGCTAATCTTTTTTCTGATAGAAAGATTTGTTCTCTCGTTTCGGGATGAATAATAAACCTGGTTGTTTGTATTTTACCCATATTCAAACAGGCCAGGTCAACATTGAAGAAAACCGCCTGGTATAATTGCCTGTATGTATTATTACGCCCTGATTGCATGATAACCTGCGCAAGAGCATCAGTTAAAAGACCACCTTTTTCGGGGAGTTCGTACACTTCTTCATTTACATGGCTTGCCATAATGGCAATGTGTTTTGGATTGCTGCGATGTATCCAGCCATCAGCACCTGAATGTGTATCAAGTATCAAAACAACATAGGGATTCCTGGTTGCGTTTCTTCTAAGCAATTCATTGAAATCCTTTTGTGTTATCGAATAATCATCATCGCTTTCGTCTTTAGCGAGCGTGGGGGGGTAGTCATACATAATCAACCTGTGATTATCTTCCGTATTTACGGCATGACCACCGAAATAAAATAGAATAAGATCATTTGGGCCGGAATCATTAAAAACCTGGTTCAGCAGATCCATCACGGCTCGTTTTGTAGCTCCGGAATCAAGAAGTTCGTGTATACGGCATTGTGAGCCGTAATTTGTTAAAATTGCATGAGATAATTTTTTAACGTCATTTACCGGGCCCGTCAATCTCATACTCTGTGACTGGTATTCACTAATTCCAACCATTGGTGCGAAGATCCGTTCAACCACTGGTTCGATCATAGCCTTCTTCAATTCCTGCTCAGTCTTAATTATTTTCAACCTGTTACTGAGATGTGCCGGGAGGTTTATTTTTAATTGAATAGCACCCGGCCAGTCTTTATCACTGAGTATAATGGATTTTTGTTCTCCTTGTATTTCTGCGCTTCCAACAGGTTTAGGGGGATCGATCTCCTGGGCTTGTAAATGGCTTGCCATTTTTTCCGCAAAAAGAGGATTGCCTTCCACGAGATCCTCGATCATATTTACGATCCCGATAGAAGAATTTACCTGGCTATTGTCAATCTTTTTCTTAAGCGAAAGTAGAATTTCCTGTGTTGCGGCAGCAGGATCTACAGCGAGAATAGCTGCCCATTTTTGTGCTTCCCTGAAATTTCTTGTCTCAGGCCGGTCAGGTTGGTTTTTTATATATTGAAATAGGAACGATGCCAGCTCTTTAATTCGTAACTCACCAAATCTTGGATCAGCGGTTAATTTATCTAATAGGTAAGTTCTTGCATGTTGTTGCATTTCATAAACATCTTTTGACGTTTGGCGAAAGAATGATGAAAGCAGAAGATCCGAGACTGCCAACAATGGAATCACTTCATTGCTGCCATTGCGGCTTTGATAACTTTTAAAATTAGCCCAGAGTTGGTAAAGAAGGTCCACTGAAACCGAAACAGGGAAAGCCGCGTGGCATGCAAGTATTAAGTGCCCCTCCTTGTAATACCTGCGAAATTTTTTATCAAAGAATGACAGGCTTTCTTCAATACCTTCTTTATTTTTTTTGAAGTCGTCTACCATTTCAGTTATTCGTTTTTGCAGATCTTATTTTAGATTTGAATAGACGTACGATATTTGCCAGTCCATCTTTATCACCTTCGCCAGGTTCAAACATATCTGTAAATTCTGCGATCATTTCTGCCGAAGTATCTTTCCAGCGGTGCTGAGGCATGGGGTTAAGCCATGCTACACGGTGTTGTTTCAACTGGCGTAAAAAATTTACTGAAGCAATTATCCTGTCTTCATTATAAGTACCACGTGCTGTCCCCGCATCGCTAATGATGAGGATATTCATTTTTTTTCTTGCAACAAACTCGGGCCAGGAAATAGAACGTGTTTGCATCCTGTCGTAAAACAAATGTGTGGTAGGGTTATCTTTGAAATATAAGATTTTATCATTGTTCATCCTTTTCCCTTCGGTAACCACTCTTGTAATTTCTTCTGCAAGAAAATAAAATGCCGCCATTGAGTCACTGTTGTCAATAAGTAAAGTCCAATCTGTGGTAAACTTATCATCAGAACGGTATTCAAAGTCATCGAAGAAATTACTCCTGGCGATCCTTTCAATTGTAGCCTCCAGGTCAATTTCTGTTTTTCTGCCGCCCTTTACCTGGAAACGATATGAACGGATGGATTGCTCCAGTCTCCTGGAATTTACAGGCAGGTAATGCCCCCTTGTGAAATAAGTTTTGGCTAAAAATTTTGAAACATAATTCTCATTTTCCTCAACTGACGAAACATTTTCCCCCTGGCTATCGGAAATGTATAGACTAAGTTCACCTTGTTCTTTTGTTAGTGCAATATCTGATTCAGATGGGGGAGGGATATCGTTATTTTTCCTGATCGTTTCTTTGCGCTGGTTGTCTTTAAATGAACTGCCAGGTGAAGTTGGTTTTATTCTGCTGGTGTTATCCCCGTTTATTTTATCAGCGTCAAGATAGACTGCTAATTTTTCATCCAGTAATTTGGCCAGGACCACACTGTTTAAAATATGGCTGTGTCTGTGGTAAGGTTTCATCCATAATTTTTCACATAGCAATACCAGCTGTTCTTTCGAGAAGATCATGTTCCCCTTCATCAATGTTTCAAGAAGCAGTAAATAGGATTGCAGGTCCACCGTTTGGTGCCCGGTTTGCTGATCAAGATCCCTTACCATCTCATAAAGCGAGTATAGAGGAAGCAAGATCTTAGCAGGAGGTGGACTATGTTGTTGCCGGCTGTTCATTGAACCTTAATACAGAATTAATATTCTTGAGTAAAATGTAATTGAAAGGAATATTCTTTAGGTTATCGGGATCAAGTTTTGAAACTTCATTAACTAATTCATTAAGTTCTTTCGAATCCTTAGTCTCGGTTTTATTCAGATCATTGTAGTGTTTCAATGCCTGGAACCAATCCAGGTATTCACTGGTAGAAATATTTTTTCCAAGGCTGAGTAATTCTGCTTTTATTGTAGTCCTGAGATTTACAAAAGTTTTTAAAGATTTTGTTAGCAATTCATCACTTGTTTTTTGGCCAGAATAATATCTGCCTTCCACGATCTCTTGTAAAGTAGCTTCATCCAGTGGATCTATATAGTGAAAAATGCATCTTCGTAAAAATGCATCGGGCAATTCTTTTTCGGAATTGCTGGTGATAATTACAATAGGCCTGAACTTCGCTTTTACCAGGCTTTTTTTCTCCAGGGTCTCATTATCATCTTCTTCATTTTCGAATTCACGTATTTCAAATTCCATCCGGTCGAGCTCATTCAAAAGATCATTGGGAAAATCTATATCTGCCTTGTCGATTTCATCTATTAATAATACCACCCGGTTCTCATGTTTGGTAGAATGCATAAAAGCTTTACCAAGTGGGCCATAATTAATATACCTTTTAATATCATTGATATCTGCTTTTGTCCCTGGGGTGGTTGCATCCCGTAAGCGGCGGATTTGATCAAATTCATACAATCCTTCTTTTGCTTTTGATGAAGATTTTACCGGCCATTCTTCATAATGGTCATACATATTTTCATCATATAGCTCATAAGCAATGGCTTTAGCCAGTAATGATTTTCCGCAACCTGGTTCACCCATTACAAGCAATGGCTTTTGGAGAAGTAGTGCCAGGTTCACGGCCTGAACAAGATCAGGCTTAGGAATGTATGGGTCGATTTTGTCTTTCTCATTATTCCTTTTTACTTCTTTTTTCACCCGTTGCATGGTGCCGGTGAAAATCAATGGTAATAGTTCATTCTCTGCCATGGGTTATAGTTTTGCTGTTTCTATCTCTTGTTCAATGTATGATAAGATCAAAGTTTTTTTTCCTTCAAGGATTAATTTATTAGCACTGATTTCGCGAAGCGAAGGTCTGAAAAGCCCATTTGTTTTTTCCAGGATGCCGGATATCTCTTCTTCTTCATAACGTTCATCAGTTTCAAGCTTGCAGGCGATTTCCCAATTGGCTATCTCTTTTTCTCTCAAAGGCTTTACCGCAGGTAAAAGAGATATAGATTGGCTGGCTACATCATTTGTTTCAATTAGAGTTTTATAATCATCTTCCTTGTTTGTTTTAAATATCCCTGCATTAATGAGTTCACAATTGTTGTCAATTATGAATGCATATATGTGGTGTCGTATCTTTTCAGGAGTTTTATTTATTGCCCATTGGTCAGCAAGTTCTTTCCAGAATTGAAGGATCCGGACTGCATGATTATCTTTTCCTGATTTCCCGGTAATATTTCTGAATAGAAAAATGATATCTTTTTGTGTTTTACCCGTCTCATCGACAAACTGCTGGTAAAGATTTTTTACGATCGTTTCCTTTTTTGAATCCGGAAGATCCTGCATTTTTGTACTTTTTAGCACTGCCCAGAAATCATCGATCGAATTAGCCGTGAAATCAAAAAAGACTTTCTCGATATTGGAAAGACCTAGCCACTCAGAGATTTTTTTTGAAAGATGATCCAGGCAACAATTTGCTGTTCCATGAATAATGTAGCCCCTAAATATTTTATTGAAACCGGGCTTGGTATCAAATTCAACGTGCATTTTCTGAAGATCGTAATTTAGCATCTTCATATTGCTCCTGTACTTCGAGAGAATGATATCATCCCGCGATTCATTTGATAACAGTTTCATATCCTGTTCGATCTGTGTTATCCTCGATTCTGTGTTTTTGATTTTTTCGTTTAAGGAAATTAATAGTGTTTCCGCTTTTTCAATTTTGTTTTTTGCCGTAATGTCTGTCGGATTATTTTTAAAAAGATTTCCAAAATATATGAGATCTGCTTCAGGTTCAACAAGCTCAGCTTTATAACCAAGTTTTTCTGTAACAAGTTTTTTCTTTTCCGCGGCCAGAACATCTTTTTGTACTTCTGCTGAAGTGAGGGGTTCAAAGAGACGCCAGTCAAGGATTTGGTCAGATTTTGTGTAGAGACCCCAGGTCGCAGGTTCATCATCTTTATCAAGGATATTAGAGATATTTTTCTTGATGCCGCGTGTAGCTTGTGCACCTTTATCATCTAAAAGCTGGTTTGCGCCTGCTAATTTATTTTTTGCATCTACCATAACCTTCAGCAAGTATTTATCATTTTCAAATTCATTTGGGATCGCTCTTGATACAGCATAAGTGAATGCTGCGGCTAATGGTTCGCGTTGGGCTAGTTTTTTGTAGAAATTTTCTGCGAATCGCATAGCAGTTTCGTCCCCCACAGGATTTGTTGTTGCTATTACCGCCTTAACTTCTGTTGTTTCCAATATTGTTCTTACAAAACCTTGTGTGCTACAGGCATTTAATACTACGACTTTAAGCCCTTCACATTGACTCAAACATTTAATAAAAGTAGTAGCGCGAATATCTTCCTTTTGCAGACTAAGATTTACCATGTTAGCATGTCCTGAAAAATGTATTATTGTATTTCTGAGCCTGAAAGTGTCGATCCGTTCAGCTATTGCCTGGTAACCAAGTGGTTCATCAGTATCATCATCCAGCGGATCATAATCAACATTGAAAGCTGATGTTGCATCTGGAGCAGACTTCAATGTCTCGAAGATTTTTAGCAATGATTTTTTTTCAGCTTCCAGGAACTTGAGGTGCCCGGTTATGCCCTTTGGTGGGGTAGAGAAAATGGATAATATGTATGGAATAAAGGCTGCCATTATATTAGTTCATCATTTCGCGTAATGTTTTTATACTGGGATTGTAATCAAAATAATTCAAATGATGACAACCCATCTCTACAACTTTCTCAGCTCTTTCCCCCGGAATCTTTTTAATACTGGAAACACTAACTGCGATATCATTATCCACATCCCAATAAGCCAATTTGCCAATGGCCAGTTTTATTTTTTCCATCAATCCCTTTCCGGCTTCATCATCGTTTAGCAGGTATTGGCTTGTGTTTCCTGCGAGGATAAAATATTTTGTCTGGACAGGACCTCTATCTTCATTCAGATCTTTAAGGAAATCAGAACCTGTTCCCATTTGTTCAAGGGTATTTGTAATGGGCACTGTCGCGATCAACACTTTGTTTACACCATCAAGAAAAAAGCCAAATACACCCAGGAATTGTTTGCCATAATTACATGCCAGCGTTAGTACGCCGGTTGCCCAATTACGCATACTAACAAGTTTTCCGAACGCAGATCCGTTATTTGGTGTTCCTACGAGAAATAATCGTTTTACAAAAACATCGCCGCCAAGCCGTTCAATCATATATCTTGTTACAAGTCCACCCATAGAATGCGCAACTATATCAATAGTTTTATTTTGGGAAATACCATTCTTTTCCAGGCGCTTCTTAAGTTCTAATGCGATCCCTGAGATGCTGGTATTCAAGTTTTCATAATCGAATGAAAGAATGCAATCATACCTGCCCTCCTTTAAAAATGTTTCCATATTTGCAGCAATCGATTTTGTATTGCCGATAATTCCATGGATGATAAGTAAGATCTTAGTGCTGTTTTTTATTTTATCATCTACACCTTCATCGGGGTAATATGGCTTACCATTTTTATATTCTATGTATCTAAGTTTGAAAACTTCATCTTCTCTTTTGAGAACGACTTTCAAAAAACAGAACCACAAAGCACGTACGGGGTTCTTTCCGGCTTCCCGCCGGGGATCCATTTGGGCAGGAGCTTGATGCAATTTCATTACATGCAAATCGCTGTCTCCAGATTTTTCCAGCAGCCCGATTGGAATTACGAGCCCATCTGAATACGTTACCGCCATTACTTGTTCATCATCACCAAGCTTAAAATTGATATTGATTTCCAGCGGTTCATTTTCCAGCACTTGTTCGTTACCGATATCTGAGAGTTCCACTACGGTTTGTTGCGGAACAGCATCACCCTTACTTTTTTCGCTCAGGTTGATTATTGAAAAATTATCAATATCAAAAATATCTTCAAGGATTTTTGCAGGGTTATAACTTTTGGCCGCAGAATCAATTGGGGTGAGGGATACTGCCGCTTTAAATGATGGATGGGGTTTTATGGAAATAATATTATTTGAAAAACCCTGCGTTTCATTCACGCGTTGTAATTCGCGGACAAGGCGAATCGTTATCATCCTGGTTCCCCAGTCAGACCGCGACAATTTCCTAATACCACGCACTCCTCGTGTTTTGGGCAGATCAACAATTTCCCTTTTCAATTCTCTTGTTTCACTTACAAAATAATCATCGAATGGATCTGTTGAATATACCAGTTTGTATATTTCGGTTTCTTCGTTGAGATCGTCATTATCCAACACAAAACTTACGGGATCTTCACCCGGATTCACATTAGTTTCAAGCCAGGGTTCTTCACCTTTTTTTATCAGGCTCGCGTCATTATCTTTAGAATGTTTTTCAATCATAAATGTGGATGCCAGCCTGTATAAAGCAAAATAATAAGGCGTATCTGAATTGTTTGCGAGTTTAATCCGGAATGGAATTTCAGGCCGGTCTTTGGTGATATCGAATGTTAAGTCATCTCCATCAGCGTCTATCCATTCACCAGCAACATTAAGAAGTTGCAACGCGAAGCGAAAACTCTCAGCCGGGATTGTTGATTGTTTATTGGCCATACGCTCAAGATTCTTCCACCTGGCTATTTGCGAGAGCGCATCAACAATATATTGTACTGACTGGTCAACAAACGTTTTAACACCGTGCAGCAGCTGTTTTGATTTGGCATCCCGAATCGCCAATCGGTCATCGAGTAATTCCAGCGCAAGATCATAGAATGCTGCCGCGTCTTTATGAAATGTAATAAATGGCGAGCTAAGTTTATCTTTTTCTAATATTTCTAAAAACTTTAGTTGATGCACTGATTGCCCATCGAGGTAAATGATT
>JBKJPO010000080.1:0-4725 GCA_046595095.1 Chitinophagaceae bacterium | reverse complement strand
TGAGGATCGAGTTCTAAAACATTATTAATATATTTCATAGAAGCCATATCATAATACATATGATTTCCCGTAACGCGGGCTTCTTCAATGTATAGAGCTGCAAGTTTTAATGCGGTCTTGGTATCTGTTGGATCCTCCTCCAAGAGTGAGAGATAAAGTTTTCCTTTATTATTGACTTCCTTCCATTCGGCGCTGTTTGCACCTTCACCTTTCCGTTCTAAAAGAACATAACTGCGGTTTGCTTTCTCTTTTTGTTTTTGAGTATATGCGTAAATGATAACTGCCGCACAGATGAAAATTGAGACAGCGAAAATCAGGTAAAGTTTTTTCCTTTTCATTTGAAAAAAATTGAATAGTTATTACAGGCATTTGTATGTCCTGCATTTAGTTTGTTGGCAATAATTGAGCCCTGGCCGTTTGTCTTCACGACTTTCAATTGGCAAGGATAAGCTATTTACGAAAAAAAAATGCACCCGGCTTTGAACCCGGGTACATTTTATATAAAACTTCAACTTGAAAACTGATTCTTATTGTTTCACTATCTTGGTTGTTTCCACTGTTATTCCCTTGCTCTCTGCCACAATTATATACACACCTTTTGCGAAATTCCTGATATCAATCTCCACAGATCCATTGCTCAATTGTTTAGAAGCCAACTTACGGCCCTGGTCATCATAAAGATGAATATTGAGCGATGATTGATCAGAATACACTTTGATGAAATCAGTTGCCGGGTTAGGCAAAATCGTCAAAGTATTTTTCGAAGAAAACTTAACCAGTCTTATTGGTGAATAACTAGACCTTCCATCACGATCAACCTGCTTGATCCTGTAATAGTTGGTTTTGCTCAATGAAGGTGAAGTATGAAGCAACTGGTAGTTATTGACGATGCCACCTTGAATTGCAGGCACTGAACCTATTTTATTGAAGACACCGTTTCCAAGACTATGTTCTACTTCATAACGTGCGTTGTTGATCTCATTGGTAACTTTCCAACGGAGCTGTACTTTCTCACCCGATTTATCAGCGGTGAAATCAAGGAAGTCAACCGGTAATGGACCTTGCACACTCATCGGTCCTACGTATCCTGCACCAGTAAATCCGGCCCAGGGAGTTTGAAGAAACGGAAAGCAAGCTTTGAATGACGTATCATTTTGTGTAACACCTGCATGAAAATTCAACACGCTCATAAGCTGTGGAGTAACCGGGCTAGGACTGGTCATTGGGTTATAATCATCGTACCATAGTCCGATAGCTGCCAGCACTACACCACCTACAGCCTGTAATTCAATTGTAGTTACATCATCTTCCAGTCTTCTGCCATTCGGGAATCCATCCATATTTGGAATGAACTGTAATGCAGCAGATCCATTATACATTGGGTCAGTTAAGCCAAGTACCGCGGCCTGAATAAGTCCGAGCCTGCTAAATTTAGGATCATTCCTGGGAGTAACTGGTACGGCCATATTCAGTCTTAGCATATCTCCAAATGTTGGAAGAAAGTTGTTTACAAATGGCTTTCCTGCAGCAAGTGGGTTTCCACCTTTTCCTGTAGCAAGTTGGTAAGGCCTTAGATTTGGTACGCCAGTTTTAAATATTGGCAAAAGGTCAACTGCTCGTGGGCTTACACTGTCGGGCAATAGGTAATTTCCAAAAAGTGCCGGATCTAATGCCGTACCAATCAATGCCGGATTTCCTTTCAAAACATATAATCCCTTTTTGCCATTACGGAAATCGAACATCCCAAGAGAGTTGGTTTGGATACGCAAAGGAGCCAGACCTGGAACGGCCGTGCCAAATTGTGAATCATCCATATAAAGTGCCAGTTCCGGATTTTTCAAGTAAACATCGAACTCGTTTTCATTGCCGGTAGCAGTTGAATTCCACCTATCCTTCATTCCAATAGGAATTACTACTTCGTTGGTAAGAGGCATGCCAAGTCTTGAAACCTGCACCCAGGGACCGGATGCTATTGGTGCACCACCTGTTGAGTCGAAAGTGGTGATGCGTGGCCTGCTTGCAGTTGCATACACACCGATTACGAAATCCGCATCGAGCATACTGGTTGCTTGTGTGGTTACTTTACCATTTTTTTGTAATTGGGAAATATCCACCGAGATTGCTATTGAATGGACATTAAATTTAGCCAGGCCATCTCTTCCATTTGTTCTGAAATTGCCTACATCAAATGCACCTCCAAGATCTACAAAGAATGGATCGTCTCTTGGGCCTGCAAATACAACTTCACCTGTTGCCGTTCCCGAGATAGCACTATTGGCAAGTGCATCATAACTAACGGCTCCAAGGCCCACAACGGGATTCGTGATTGATCTTGGACCTATATTATTAGGAGGAACTACCCCATTACCAAGAATTTCAATAAAACTTCCACCACCATTGGTACTGCGTTCAACCCTATACACAGTCTTCAAGTTTTGTTTTCCCAACCTTATATTAAAAAATGTAGTTGGATCCTGGTTCACCTGTGTAAAAGTAAAACGGTAAATAATTTCAGCACCTGGAGAAGCAGCCTCATTATCTATTTTAATTTCGTAGCGGATGTTCGGCCCGAAATTATAATAATTAGGCCCACCATGTGGCAACTCAAAAGGAATAAAATTTGCAATAAGCACAACTTTATTAGTATCACATGGATTACGGAATGCATAAACATCCGTATTATCTGCAACGGGGTCGTATGCAATGAGGGGAGCCTCTCTATGTGATGAAGCCAGTACAGTAGTTTGACTAAATGCTATGCAAACCAAAGTGGCTGTAAACAGATTTAAAATTTTTTTCATAAAAATTCTTTTATTGGTTTATTAGAACCTTGGTTTTAGTGTATAATTAAACCCTCTCCATGGAGTTTGAACGTAAGGAAATGATGTTTTGAATGTGGTGTCATTCTTGGTTGGCCCCGCATTGAACGAAAGCACATTTAGCAGGTTTTGAGTTACAGGGCTAGGACTGGTCATTGGATTATAATCATCATACCATAAGCCGATAGCCGCAAGCACTACTCCACCCACTGCCTGAAGTTCGATGGTTGTTACATCATCCTCAAGACGGCGGCCATTAGGGAAGCCATCCATATTCGGAATGAATTGAAGACTAGCGTTTCCATTATAGGCTGCGTCAGTAAGACCAAGTACAGCTGCCTGAACCAGGCCGAGGCTGCTGAATTTAGGATCATTCCGTGGAGTTACCGGCACTGCCATATTTAGTCGAAGCATATCTCCAAAAGTTGGTAGAAAATTATTTACAAATGGTTTGCCAGCTGCAAGCGGATCACCGCCTTTACCCGTAGCTAGTTGATATGGGCGAAGGTTTGGAACTCCTGTTTTAAATATTGGCAAAAGATCAACAGCTCTTGGGCTTGTGCTATCAGGAAGCAGGTAATTACCAAAGATTGCAGGATCAAGTGCAGTTCCAATAAGTGCAGGATTCCCTTTTAGAACAAATAATCCTTTTTTACCATTCCTGAAATCGAAAGTACCTAAAGATGCCGCCTGGATACGCAGTGCATTCAATGAAGGTACTGCAGGTCCGAATTGCGAGTTATCCATATAAAGTGCCAACTCGGGATTCTTGAAATATTTATCAAATAGGGTATCCCTTGTACTATTGGATCTTACTGTATTCCATTTGTCTTTGTCTCCAATAGGAACTACCACCTCATTTGTAAGGGGCATACCGAGGCGGGAAACCTGAACCCAGTTTCCACTATAATTATATGCGGCTGTATCAAGCGTCTTAATTTGAAGACGGCTTGCACTCGCCCATACACCGATCACAAAATCGGCATCAAGTATGCTTGTTGCCTGGGTAGTGTTTTTTCCGGCTTTTTGCAAGGTGCTGATCGGAACTTTAATCGCTATGCTGTGCACATTGAATCGGGCTAAGCCGTCTTTTGGAGGATTAACCGTATTGTTATTGTTGGAATTGAACTCTGGACGGAAATTCCCGACATCAGATGCTCCACCCAGATCTACGAAGAATGGATCATCTGCGGGACCACAGAAGATTTTTTCTCCACCTGTACCCGTAGCCGTAGCAATCGCGTTCTGAATGAGCGCTGCATAAGTTGTATTAAGCCCCACAGTTTGTTCTATCGAACGCGGTCCAATATTGGGTGGGGGCACCACTCCATTTGCTACGATTGTTGTAAACGATACACCCCCATTTGTGCTTTTTTCGCAAACGTAGGTAGTCTTCAAATTCTGAGCACCTAAGCGGATGTTAAAAAAAGTTGTGGGATCCTGGTTTACCTGGGTAAAAGTAAATCGGTAGGTGATGTCATCATTCGTCGTCGTTGTTTGATTCTTTATGTGAATCTCATAACGAATGTTTGGTCCGAAATTGTAATAATTTGGACCTCCTTCCGGGAGTTGGAATGGAATGTAATTAGCAATAAGCGTAACCATTGTAGTGTCATCAGGGCTTCTGAATGCATATACATCGGTGTTGTCCGCAAGCGGATCATTGGAGATCAACGGAGCTTCCCGATGCGAAGATGCCTTCACATCCATGTGAAGAAGTCCCATTAACACAATAATCAGGCATAATTTCCATCCTGTAAAGTGTATAAATTTTGTGCTCATAATAAATGTTTTATTTACTGATTCTGCTTAGATATCTCCTGACATACGAAGGAATAATTCTGTTGGATTTACTTTTTTATAAAAAATTTAACTAGACCAGGAGGCCAGAAATCATCAGAGCATA
>JBKJPO010000571.1:0-7152 GCA_046595095.1 Chitinophagaceae bacterium | reverse complement strand
GAAGCCTGCTGATCAATAGTCCTAATAATTCCCAGGTCTTTCTTCTTTTTGGGGCATATAAAGGAAGTATTAAGACCAGTGGTCTTTTTTGGATTAATCCTTTTTATGAAAGGATCTCCATCACTTTAAGGGCAAGGAATTTTGAAAGTGAAAAGATTAAAGTGAATGATAAGATGGGAAACCCGATAATGATCAGCGTTATCCTCGTTTGGAGGGTAAATGATACTTATAAATCTACTTTTGAGATTGATAAGTATGAAGGATTTGTTAAGATACAAACGGATTCGGCTGTACGAAAACTTGCGGGCTCATTTCCCTACGACCACTTTGAAGACGAACGAGCCACCGTTACTTTAAGTACAAATTTTGATGATGTAAACAAAGCTCTCGAGCAGGAAATTTCGGAAAGATTGCACATAGCCGGTATTGAAGTAATTGAATCACGAATCGGTTATCTCGCGTATGCCCCGGAAATCGCCCACTCTATGTTGAGGAGGCAACAGGCATCAGCTATTGTGGCTGCAAGACATAAGATCGTGGAAGGCGCAGTGGGCATGGTCGAAAGTGCACTTAATCTTTTATCTGTAAAACAAATAATTGAACTTGATGAGGAGAAGAAAGCTGCCATGGTCAGCAACCTTATGGTTGTACTGTGTGGGGATAAAGACACACAACCGGTAATAAATACGGGCACTTTAAATCAATAGTTCATGGGAGAAAAAAAACCATTTGTTTTGAGGATCGATGTAGAAACGATGAAAGCTATTGAAAAGTCGGCGGCAGATGAATTCAGGAGTATCAATGGCCAAATTGAATGGATAATCAACAATTCCCTGAAAGATGCAGGACGACAAAAGAACAGGGCTTCCTCAAAAAACGAAAAGAAGTTATGAGTTAAGAGTTATGAGTGATGAGGTATGAATTATGAGTTTCTTATAATTGGGTATCTTTCGTTTTAGAAAATTTATACTTCATAATTCTAACTCCTCTATGGTATGAAAAAAAAATTGTTTAAAGCATTCGACCGATTTTCCTATAAGATCACTAAAGCTACAGGAACACCCTTTGCTTTTATTTTAGCAGCCTTAGTGATCGTGGTCTGGGCACTAACGGGCCCCATTTTTAAATTTTCGGACACCTGGCAGTTGGTGATCAATACAGGTACCACGGTCATTACTTTCCTGATGGTATTCATTATCCAGCAATCGCAGAATAAGGATACTTTGGCGATACAATTGAAATTGAATGAATTGATCGCCGCTAATAAATCTGCGAGCAATAGATTAATCGATATAGAAGACCTCACGGAAGGTGAACTTGAGCTCATTAAAAAATTCTATGTTCATTTATCTGAACTCTCGCATAAAGAAAAAGATATTTTTGCATCACATTCCATCGATGAGGCAAGACGCAATCATATAACGAAGAAGCGGGCGCCTTCCAAGACTTAGTTCATATTCAAGAAACCTTTAAAACCCCCGGCTTCGGTTCAATTCCTGCAATTAGCCTTAATCGTCATCATTGGTGCATTCAATGAAAAACATTATTTTTATCAGTCATAGATTTTCCTAAACATTTGTTTAAAGATTACAATTAATGAAATATGCACCGGTCTTAAATTATATCAACGGGGGATTTGCTGAAACCCCGGATTCAGATACTCTTGATGTTATCTCTCCACTGGATGGAATGTTGCTTTCAAGTGTACCATTGTCTTCCAAAAATGAACTCGATGAGGCTGTAGCGTCTGCTAAAAAAGCGTTCCCCGCATGGTCTAAAACCCCAATCAAAGAAAGGGTGCAGGTATTTTTCCGGTACAAATATTTATTGGAAAAAAACCTGAAAGAACTATCAGAACTTGTGCAGGAAGAAAATGGGAAAACCTTTGATGAAGCGCGTGCTGAGGTTGAAAAAAGTATTGAGCTCACGGAATTTGCCTGCTCTCTTCCTCAATTGGTAACCGGCGAGGTACTGGAAGTAAGCAGGGGTGTTGAATGTAGAACCGAGCACGTAGCACTCGGAGTTGTGGCATCGATAGTTCCGTTTAATTTTCCAAGCATGGTTCCCAACTGGACCATACCTAATGCAATTGCACTTGGTAATTGCATGATTTTGAAACCTTCCGAAAAAGTTCCGCTAAGTTCGGGCCGACTTGCAGAATTATTGCATGAAGCTGGCTTGCCACCGGGAGTTTTGAATATCGTTCATGGTGGTGTGGAAATAGTTGAAGCCATCTGCGACCATCCTGATATTGAAGCAGTTTCATTTGTAGGATCTACCAAAGTAGCCAAGCTGGTTTACCAGCGGGCAACAAAGTCTTTCAAAAGATGTCTTGCATTAGGCGGTGCAAAAAATCACCTGCTGGTTTTACCGGATGCAATACCCGGAATGACAGCGCAGAATGTTGCGGCAAGTATGAGTGGCTGTGCAGGCCAACGTTGTATGGCTGCTTCGGCAATGATTGGTGTAGGAAATGTAGATCATATCATTGACAAGATATGTGAAGAAGCCCGGAAAATTGTACCGGGTAAAAATCTTGGTGCTGTAATTAACAAAGAATCAAAGGAAAGGATAGAACGATACATTACTGAAGCAGAATCGCAAGGTGCAAAGATTCTTGTTGATGGTCGCGGCACCAAAGTAGAAGGGAAAGAAGATGGCACATACGTTGGCCCCACTGTAATCGATTATGTTACACCCGGGATGTCGGTCGCAACTGAAGAAATATTCGGTCCCGTAATCAGCATCATGCGCACAAATACTGTTGATGAAGCCCTGGCTATAGAAAATGCAAATCCTTATGGCAATGCAGCTTCGGTGTTTACACAAAATGGGGGCATGGCCAGGTATGTGATAGATAGGGCAAGTGCAGGAATGATTGGCGTAAATGTAGGCGTACCTGTACCCAGGGAACCTTTTTCTTTTGGTGGTTGGAATGAAAGCAAATTCGGCACAGGGGATATCACGGGTAAAAGCTCAATTGAATTCTGGACCAAGCTCAAGAAATCTACTACCAAGTGGAATGCGGATGCAGGTATTAACTGGATGAGCTGAAAATTCAAATTTTACTCATCCATAATCTTTTAACCTCCATTAAAATAAACCATGTCGATATTTTCAACTAAATCAGAGTCAAAAGAAATCGTTGATAACAACCTTGACTATACGCTTTTTTCATGGAGCAAGCAGAAGGGATTGAACCCGATCGCTGTGAAATATGGCGAAGGTGTTTATCTGTATGACTATGATGATAAGCGATATATCGATTTCTCATCAGGCTTGATGAATGTAAATATCGGCCATGGTAATCAGCGTGTAACCCAGGCCGTAACGAAGCAGATGCAGGAAATAAGTTATGTAACTCCCAGTTGCGTCACAAAGGTTCGTGGCCAATTAGGAAAGAAACTCGCATCCATTACTCCTGAAGGATTAAATAAATCTCTCTTCACCGTATGTGGCGCATCGGCAATCGAAAATGCTATGAAGCTTGCCAGGCTCTATACTGGCAGGCATAAAATAGTTGCGCGATACCGTGCATTTCATGGTGCTTCATACGGCTCAATGACTGCCGGTGGTGATCCAAGAAAACTCCCCAGCGATGCTCAACAGGTACCAAACGTAATTCATGTTGAAGACCCGTTTTGTTATCGTTGTCCATGGGGTCAAACATTTCCACACTGCCAGTATGAATGCATTAGCCATGTACAGCGAGTAATTGAATTTGAAGGGCCCGAGAATATTGCTGCAGTGCTCATGGAAGGAGAAAGCGGTTCGTCTGGTTGTATAAAATACCCACCTGATTATTTTAAAAAATTACGTGCTTTGTGTGATAAGCATGGCATCTTATTGATAATAGATGAAGTAATGAGTGGATTTGGCCGTACAGGAAAGTGGTTCGGAATTGATAACCATGGGGTGATACCGGATATGATCGCAACTGCTAAAGGACTCACCGCGGGATACATTCCATTCGGTGCACTTATCGTTAGCGACAAAATTGCACACCATTTCGAGGATAAAGTATTATGGCTTGGACTTACTTATTCTGCCCACCCGGTTGGTTGCGCAGCAGCATTGGAAGTGCTCAATATTTATGAGGATGAAAAGCTGGTTGAGAATGCGGCTATGATGGGAAAATATATTGATCAACGTGTTGAAGAAATGAAACAACGTCACCCGAGCATTGGCGATTTCAGGAATACCGGGTTGCTGGGCTGTATTGAACTCGTGAAAAACCGGGAAACAAAAGAACCGATGGCTCCCTTTAATGCAAAGCCCGATGAGATGGTAATCATGAATAAAGTTGCAGCAAGAATCCGTGAATTGGGGATGTACACATTCGTCAGGTGGAATTATATTTTCATTGCTCCTCCTTTATGTATCACTGCTGAACAGGTTGATGAAGGCCTGGCGATAATTGAAGATGCTATTTCGATCGCGGATGAATATGTGAATTAAGAGAATTGCAGATGTGGAAAATATTTTAGATCCCTTGAATAAATCTGAAACCAGATTTCAATGCCAGACCAACTGCCCAAACAGGAAATTACGAGCACTTCATTATACAGTGAAGATCTTGCTCCGATTCCGGAACATAAACGTACCTGGAATACATGGAACTATGCAGCGTTATGGATCAGCATGAGTTTATGCATTCCTACTTACATGCTTTCCAGTTCACTCATTGAAGGCGGCATGAACTGGTGGCAGGCGATCCTTACCATTTTCCTTGGAAATACAATTGTACTTGTCCCAATGATACTTAACGGTCACGCAGGCACGAAGTACGGGATCCCATTCCCGGTACTTGCCAGGTCAAGCTTTGGCGTAAGAGGTGCAAATATCCCGGCTATGCTCAGGGCGATAGTCGCCTGTGGATGGTTCGGTATTCAAACATGGATCGGGGGGTATGCGATGTTCCTGATGTTCAGGATCTGGATTCCTGCCATAGATTCGCTACCTCAAATTTTCCCTATATCCTGGGGGTTGCAAACCGGGCCGGCAATCACATTCTTTTTATTCTGGTTATTGAATATGTGGGTTGTATATCTTGGAGTAAATAGCATAAAAAAATTACTGGTATTTAAAGCTTTCTTTTTGCCAATAGCTGCGCTGGCCTTGCTTTTCTGGGCGATATCCGCAGGCAACGGCCTTGGACCCATTTTAGCCCAGCCTTCCAAATTTGCAACCAATAAAGATTTCTGGGCATTCTTTTTTCCGGCACTCACGGGTATGGTTGGCTTCTGGGCCACACTTTCTTTAAACATTCCTGATTTTACCCGGTATGCAAAATCGCAGAAAGCACAGATCAATGGACAGGCAATCGGGCTCCCAAGCAGCATGACCATTTTTTCATTTATCGGTGTGGTTGTAACTTCTGCAACAGTTATAATTTATGGTGAAACAATCTGGGACCCATTAGTGCTTGCAGGAAAATTTGATAGCAAATTTTTAGTGACCATTGCAATGATCGCTGTAGCATTATCGACCCTGGCAACCAATATTGCCGCGAATATTGTAAGCCCTGCAAATGATTTTGCAAATCTGGCCCCGGCAAAAATTAATTTTAGAACAGGCGGATATATTACCGGCCTGATCGGGATATTAATTTTCCCCCGGCAATTAATCGGTGATCCCAACGGATATATTTTCACCTGGCTTATTGCTTATTCCAGCTTATTGGGACCAATTGGTGGAATCATGATCGCTGATTATTATTTTATCCGTAAACAAACACTTGATGTAGATGATTTATATAAATCAAATGGGCAGTATAGTTTCATTAGTGGATTTAATTTCTGTGCAATAATTGCTTTGCTGGCAGGAATTTTACCCAATGTGCCTGGCTTTCTTACCACTACAAAAATTATAAATAAAGATTTAGTTTGGTCCTGGCTTTCAGATATCTATCATTATGCGTGGTTTGTAGGTTTTTTCGTGTCAGGGTTAACATATTTTTTACTTATGCGCAGATGTGCCGTTGCCCCTAACTTTTTCACTACAAAAAAAGAAGAAATATTACATGTCACTTCTAATTAAAAATGGCAGAATAATTACTGCTACAGATGACTATACTGCGGATATTTTCATTGAAGATGAAAAAGTGAAAATGATAGGGAGAGACTTGCCAGTGGATGCAGACGAAGTTATTGATGCCCGTGGGAAATTAGTATTTCCTGGTGGAATAGATCCGCATGTGCATCTTGACATGCCATTTATGGGAACATATTCAAGCGATAACTATGAAACGGGAACCCGGGCTGCGTTATTTGGCGGCACTACCACTGTTATTGATTTTATTTTACAGAAACAAGGTAACTCCTTACGGTCAGCCTTAGACGAATGGCAATCCAGGGCTACAGGTAATGCTGTGGGAGATTACAGTTTTCACATGGCAGTTACTGATTTTAACCAGGAAACTAAGAAAGAGATCAGCCAATTTATAAACGAAGAAGGAATTACTTCTTTCAAAACTTTCATGGCCTATAAAGGTGCACTAATGATTGACGACAGGCAGATGATCGGCTTAATGGAAGAAGTAAAAAAACAGGGAGGGATAATAACGGTTCATGCCACAAATGGGGATATGATTGATTACCTGGTAAACAAACATCGCGAGGAAGGAAAATTATCTCCGCTGTATCACTATCTTTCACAACCCGAGGTTACAGAAGCAGAAGCCGCAGAACGTTTTGTTGACATGAGCAATTATACAGGCTGCCCGGGATATATTGTGCATCTTACTTGTGAAGGCGCTTTGAATGCGGTTCGGAACGCTACCCGGAGAAATCAAAAAGTACACGTAGAAACATGTATACAATATCTTATTCTTGATGCCTCGCTCTATGAAAAAGATTTTGAGGGTGCAAAATGGGTAATGAGTCCGCCATTGCGAGAGAAGAAAGACCAGGAAACATTATGGGCCGGCATTAACCAGGGGCTGGTAAATGTTGTTGCAACCGACCATTGCCCGTTTATGTGGGAGCAAAAGCAAATGGGAGAGAAGGATTTTTCAAAAATTCCGAATGGGCATCCTGCTATTGAGAACAGGATGGAATTGTTGTTCAGCGAAGGTGTTGCAAAAAATAAGATCACATTAAATAAATATGTAGAAGTTGCCTGCACCAATCCGGCTAAGATATTCGGGATGTT
>JBKJPO010000381.1:0-10017 GCA_046595095.1 Chitinophagaceae bacterium | reverse complement strand
GGAATTTATTTCCTTCAGCCTCTGTAGGAAATAAATTCCAGCGCAAAGCTTTTGCAAACCTGGAAGAGCCATCGTACCTAAAATTAACTTCAGCCAGGTATTTATTATTCAACACATAATTTACCCTGCCAAAAAGGGATTGTAATGCAACTTGATTTGCATCGCTGGAGTTTAGCAGGTTTGCCACAGAAACATTGAGGTTAGGTACATCTGGTGAAATAACATTTGTTCTTGAAGCAATAAAACTCTTTCCAATATTTGTTTCCTGTGATACCCCCACCAGTACTTTTACTTCATGTATATTAAAAGATCTTTCATACTCAGCCATTCCTATGATGGTTTGATAAGTATTTACATAATCCCGGTTGTCTATTTTGCTGGGAAAATTCGATTGATAAATTCTATCTCCCGTTGGTCCAAAATAGTTTACAGTTTTATTAAAGATTTCACGCTGTGAATTGGCTTTAATCAGGCCATACTGCCCCCTTAACTTAAATCCTTTAAAAAGTTGTAGAGCCGCGGTGAGGTTGCCGGTTATTTCCTGTGATCCAAAATTATTGTAACCCCCATCCGTTGTAATCGCAACGGGATTGCGTGATCCGCCCAGGTAACCCCATCCCCCGGTCGTAAATTTTACAGGGACTAAAGGAGAAATTTGATGCGAGGCATAAATCGGTCCACCAGCTTCACTCACATCATCTGATGATTCGCTGTATGCTCGGTCAATGTATCCAATATTGGCATCAAGTTCAAGTTTATCAAGTAATTTAGTGTTCACACGAAGGCGTACATTGTGCCTTTTAGATCCAAAATTATCTCCGGTAACTAAACCATCTTGTTTTAAATAGCCATAAGAAAGATAGTATGAGAGATTATTGCCCCCACCATTAATGCTCAGGTTGTGATTTTGCTGACCCGCCCTTTCTTTATAAATTTCTTTTAACCAATTGGTATTTGCATAATAATTAAGATCAGATCCTGTTCTGGCAATATTGATCATAGAATCCGTAAAAGTTATTGGCCTGCCAATATTGCGTTGGGATTCATTAAGCAGGGTCATGTAATCCACAGAACCTAGAAATTCCGGCAGTGCAGTGGGTGTTTGAAAACCAATATAGTTACTATATGAGATATTTGGTTTTGATTCAGACCTGCCTTTCTTTGTAGTAATTAGTATCACGCCATTAGCGCCCCTTACTCCATAAATGGAGGATGAAGCAGCATCTTTTAAAACCGAAATGCTTTCAATATCATCAGGGTTCAGGATATCCATACTTCCACCGGGAATTCCATCAATAACAATCAATGGACTGGGATCTCCTAAAGTTCCGGTACCGCGTATCCGGATAGAACTCCCGGTTTGGCCAGGCATTCCTGTGAAGCTTCTGATTGTTACACCCGGAAGCATGCCTTGCAAACCGGATGATATGGAAGTGATCGGCCGCCCTTTTAAATCCTTGGCAGAAATGGCGCCTACCGCCCCCGTTAGATTTACTTTCTTTTGTGTGCCGTAACCAACCACTATTACATCTTCAAGTGCCTTTGTTTCTTCTTCCAGGGTAATATCTATTCTTTGCTGGCTACCTACAGTCCTCTCTGCAGCTAAGTGACCTACAAAGGAGAAAACAAGTACTGTTTTTTCACCCGGTACATTTATGGAAAAGTTACCATTTGCATCTGTGGTTGTACCTATCGAAGTTCCCTTGATAGTGACACTTACACCACGTAAAGGCGTATTCGAATTCTTCGAGGTAACCGTTCCGGTTATAACTATTACCGGCACAAAACTTTCTAACTTCTTGTCTGAAATAGCCAGGGATCGCGAGCTTGCCAGGTAAAGGGTGTTACTTTCCTGTACTGGCATTTCATTTTCCCTATCAGTAGAAAATGCAGATTTACTTTTTTCTTCGTTATTGTAAGAAATTGCAAACTGCTGCTTGCTGATTTGTTTGACCTTTAAATTATAAGGTTTCAAAACCTTTTGTAATTTTTCTGCGAAATTGTTCCCAGCAAAGACTTCATTACCCGTATTGATCTTCAGATCCAGGATCTCTGATCTGCAGATAAAGCTTACATCATTTTGTTTTTCAATATCCCTCAGCAGGTTTCCCAATGTTAGAACACTGGTTTGTTGCTGATAATAACCCGGGGATAATTGGGGGCTGGAATTTTTCGCCACCATATCCTGGGCCATAACTGAAAAACTTAGCAGGCAAGCAGGTAGCATTAGCCATCTGACTAATTTGAAGGAGAATAAAGATGGTTGCATGTATTTAAGTTTTTATTTTTTAAGTTCAAAGATTAGTATGCTATCTTTTTTTATAATATCAATATCTAATGCGAAAGCAAGGGTTTGCAGTAAAGTGTTTTCGTCCTTCATATAAAGTGTACCTGAAACTTTACTATCAGCCAATCGCTTATTCGGTATCCTGATGATATAGCCATATGCATCTTCCAGTAACCTTGCGATTTCTGATAAAGGCATTTGATCGAGGGCTATTTTTTCATCTTTCCAAACAGAGTATAATTCAGCTTTTACCTTTTTTTTCAGGATGTGTTTTTCTTTTGGAGAATAGCTTATAAAATCTCCAGGTTGGAGAAAGATAGCAGTTTCGGGATCATCCTTGAGCGCAATTTTTATTTTCCCTGTATTTAAAGAAACGTTTGTAACTGCCCCAAGCCTTTTCACATTGAAGGTTGTACCTACAACTTCTATATTCATTTCTCCAAGGTGTAAAACAAAACCTTTGACCAGCTTATTCGTTTCAATATGTTTAACATCAAAAAAAGCCTCACCTTCCAGCCACACTTCTCTTGGAGATGAGTTTTGCAAATTTGAAGCATAAGTGAGGTGCGAGCCGGCATTTAATGTAACAACAGAGCTATCCGGTAATAAGATGGTCTTTATTTCTTTGGGACCTGCAACTATTTCAATAGTCAGGGGTTTCTGAGCCCTGAAGAACCGGGGAGTTAAAATGAGGAAAAATAATATTACAGCAGCAGCTGCCCACCATGCATATTTTACCCGATTACGGGGTTTCAAGCTAACCGCTCCGAGAACATTTATTCGCTGAAGAGTTTGCGCGAGAGAATTTTCTATTTGTTGGGTTGAAGGAAGATTTGTGTTGAAATGTAGGTTTTCTATGAAGGCTTTTGCTTTATAAACATCAGATCGCATCCCTGGATTGGCAGCCAGCCATTGTTCCCAAAAAGCATTATTTATTGCATCCGGAAATTTTACCCATTGCTGGAAAAATGGATCGGTTATAAAATCATTTTCTGTAAAGTCTGAATATTCTTTTTTCATCAAATGAAAGCGTTCACTTCATCAAGGAGTCTGCAATTTTTTAAATTACCCCATCCCATGAGAGATTTTTTTTTAGCCTGCCCCGGTATAATTGGATAAAATCAGAAGAGGGAGGAGGAATTTCGATCATGGGAAACGCAAGGCAATCCTTTGTTTATAAAGCGCTCTTAAATTGTCGAGGGCACGGGCGACCAGTTTGTAAGTAACTTTTTTGGAGATTGTGAGGATAGTTGCTACTTCTTCGTATGAGAGGTTTTCATAAAAGAGGAAATAGATCGCTTCTTTTTGACGGCCGGTAAGTCTCTCCAAAGCATTTTTCAGATCGATATGCTGTTCATATAGTTGCTCTTTATCAATCAATACCTGGTCAATCGACACATCCAGTGCAAAAACATATTCTTCTTCTTCAAGAAAAACATAGGCATTTTTATCCACTTTTTGCAATTCTTTCAGCAGGCGGTACCTGAATGAAACAAATAAATAGCTTTTAAAAGACAACACTCCCGCAAGCTTATTCCTGTTTATCCAAAAGTGGATGAAAATTTCCTGTATGCTATCTTCTACCAGTGATGTATTAGGAGTAAACTTGTGTCCATAGTTAAAGAGTAAGGGATGATATATCCTGTAGAGAGCTGCATACGCTTCTTTATCGCCTGCTACAAAGCCCTCCCTTAGAGATATTTCAGTATTTTGGCTGTCAAACATTTTAGTATATATATGCATGCCCTGTTGATAATTTGTCAACCCATTTTACCCTGTTAGCAAAAAAATACAGGGTAAATATCAATGTTAAAAATCGGAAAGAAACAATTACAAGGTTAAGCTACCATTATTTTATAATCTTTCCATAATTGCTTTCTTATAAATTAAAGCAAAAGGTAGACTTTTTGCATATGATTGAGGGAAAGCCAAGTCGACTATTATTGGTCAGAACTTCCTTTTGTTTTGTTCCATTTTCACACCGAACTTGGTGAGAAAGAGATTGCTTCGCTTATTTTATTAATAATTCCTAAAATTTTCATAGAATATTAGTTCGAAACACATGAATACAAATCGAATGGTTATATTTCCAGCTTCCCGAATGGCGATAGGAGTTTGGAACTTTGGAATTTGTGCACCAAACAACAACCAGGATACAACTAACGGGAAACAAGAAACGATAAACACCAACCATGAAACTATATTTTTCAATCATCCTCCTATTCCTGAACTTGACCTTATTTGCGCAGCAAAATTACTGGCAGCAGGAGCTAACTTATAAAATTGATGTAGAACTTAATGATGTTGAAAAATCATTGAAAGCTTTTGAAACCATTGTGTATAAAAACAATTCTCCTTCTACATTAAATTTTATCTGGTTTCATCTATGGCCAAATGCATACAGTAATGAAAACACGGCTTTGTTCATGCAGCTAAAAAATGACCCTGACAGGAAGAAGAAAATGGAGAAATATACAAACGGTAACATTGATGGTTTGTCATTTAAAGTAAATGAAAAACCGGCCGTTACTGAAGCGCATCCGCAACACATTGATATTATTAAACTTCTCCTGGCTGAGCCATTAAAACCTGGAGATTCAATTTCTATTACAACTCCTTTCAATGTGAAACTTCCATCTTATTTTTCAAGAGCAGGTTTCGCTGAAGAAGAATTTATGGTTTCCCAATGGTATCCCAAGCCTGCAGTGTTTGATAAAGATGGCTGGCACGAGTTTCCTTACCTGGATATGGGCGAATTTTATAGTGAATATGCCAGCTTCACGGTAAACCTTACACTGCCTTCACAATATATAGTTGGCGCTACAGGAGTGATGCAAAGCAGGGAAGAATTAAAGCAATATAAAAGTCTTGGGGCAGCAAATGTAAAGAACCGGGATGAGAAGCCAAAGATGTACTTAGCAACGGATAAAAATGCAAAGAAAACGCTGACCTGGTACGCTACGAACGTTCCCGACTTCGCGTGGTTTGCAGATAAGAATTTTGTGATCCAATATGATACGGTAATGCTTTCCACAGGGAAGATAGTGGATGCTTTTACCTATTACCATGACAAGAAAAAAACGCTTTGGAAAAACAGCATTGATTATGTGGAAGATGGCCTTAGGCATTATAGTGACTGGATAGGAGAGTATGCCTACCCGGTAGTACAGGCAGTGGAAGGCCCAAAAAATAATGCAAGCGGTGGCATGGAATACCCGATGATAACTTTAATCACCAACCCGGATGCCAGTGAAGAAACTCTTGATGCCGTAATAACGCACGAGGTAGGACATAACTGGTTTATGAGTATCCTTGGCAGCAACGAAAGAATGCATACATGGATGGATGAAGGATTGAACACTTATTACCAGTTCAGATACGAAGCAGAAAAATATCGAACGAATTCAATATTTGGCAACAGCCTGCCCGCTGACGTTAAGAAGCTACCAGCAGATGTTTTCCTCGATCTTGTTTACAAAAATCTCTTTGAGATCCCAATGGAATCTGCCATGGAAACGCCTTCCGATAAATTCAAGGGTAGCAATGAATATGGATTGATATCTTATGTGAAAACAGCAGTGTGGCTGTATTTACTCGAAAGCTCGGTAGGCAGGGACAAAGTTGATCTTGCCATGCAGAATTATTATAACAAGTGGAAATTTAAACACCCGCAACCCGAAGATATGAAAGCTGCATTCGAAGAAGCGATAGGCGGAAAACTTGATGCGTTTTTTGAATTGACAAAAAAAACAGGGAAATTTTAATGGTTAAATTTTAATGTCTAATTTTTAATAAATAATTCCTCACTGCATTTTGTGTAGACGGGCTGCGCCTGTCTCTTGAATAAAACATCGCTGCAGTTGTGTAAAGACAGGCGCAGCCAATTTCTACATAAAAGCCTGCCTCTACTCAATCCTCCCGGATTTTACACTGTTCCATTTCCAATATAATAAATGCATAATACAAAGCAACAGGCTGAGGACTGCCACATACATCCCGATCTTAACCTTTGTAGATGCGTAATTGAAAATAAGTTCATGTTTTCCTGCAGGAATGCTTGCGTGGATAAAGCTTAAGTTGGATTTGTTGATTGGTGTAGGTTTGCCGTCAATGTTTAGTTGCCAGTTATGATGATAATTCTGGAAGAGAGCAAATTCCCCCGCCTGGTCACGTTCAACATTAAACGCAATTTTCCACGGATTGAATTCTTTTGCTTCAATTGTATTTATTAGCGGAGGCAATACTGGGATTACACGAAAATTTTCCATAAAAATGATCTTCTTATTATCATCTGCAGATAATGCAGTGAGACTATCCCTGTAATTAATAATGGTGTCGGCAAAATAAGCGATGGGGTATTTTGACAACCGCTCTTTGATGATTGTTGAGTTGAGAAATTCTGCCTGGCTTAACATGAAGGATGGATTCAACTGGTCTTCAAGCAGCGCAACTTTCTTTGTATAGAAACTGGCATATCCATATTTTTTTTCACTAGCATTTTCTTTATTGGTATTAATTTCAAGAGTCTCATTCATAGCCGGTATTGGATAATCTTTTGGAGCGGATCCTATGAAGGAATTTATTTCACCCGGAGATTTTCTTGTAACAAATGTGGCGGGTATGGAGAACTGGGCAAGCAGCAAACAGTTTGCAATGGAAAGCGCCGCTATCCAATTCATCCTCTGATTGATTTTCCCGGAGATTATTATGTAGAAAATTCCAAGAAATAGAAGTTGAATAATTCCCTGTAAAACAATGGCATCTCCAAAGCTAAGACTATCGTAGGCTAGCTTTAAAAAACTTCGTTTATCCCCGGCTTGAGTGAAACTGGATGAAAAAGAAGAAAGTTTTCCAAAGATGGATGCGCCTTTGATATTGATCAGAATTAGAATAATAGTAATGATGGCGAGAATGGTACTGCTAAGTTTGAAAAACATTGTTGTATTTCTATCGACGGTTTCCCTGATTCTTTCCAGCCCGAAAGCCGCCATGAAAATGAGCCCAAGGGTAGTAAACAACCGCATGGTACCGGGATGCCGGAATAAATTCATACCGGGCAGGTAGTTATAAAAAAACTCCCGCAATGGTGTGGCATTTCCAACAGAAAATAAAAATGTGATGATCAGCACTACGAACACAAATTTCTGTATGGGTAAAAGTTTTTTCCTGAATACTGCAGCGAAAAAAATCAGTGTAAAGATCCCGACAAAAGCATTCCTGGCTGTGGGATCTGTGCTTATCCACTCGTGACTCTTTGTTACACTTAGCGGGAAGAGGTAAGAAATTATTGCAAAAGGATCGAAGGGATTTTTTTGTGCGTCAGCAATACTAATTCCTCCTGATCGCTTATAGTAAGGAAAGAAATCAAGATAGGAAATCAACGCCGGCAGTGCTATCAAAATAAAAATGAGCATTGCTAAAGTAAATGTCCCGATAAGCTTTGTAAGATTTTTTTGGTGAAGCTTTATATTTTTGAGGAATGGAATATATTTCGCGAAGATACCGGCGAGCATAATATAGACACAGAAGATCAGGAAAGAAGGATAACCTGCTGTGAGGAAGAAGTACATGGCCATTGCCAGCTTAATGGCATTTCCATAGCGATTATCACTTCCCGTTAGGATTCGGTAATAATACAGGAAAACAAATGGAAGAAATGCCGCGCTCCCCGTCCATACAGTGATCTGCCCGGTATCAGTAATGAAGCCGCAGAGCATGAAAGCTGCTGCCATTGTATATTTAGTTTTTCCGGAGATATTGAATTCAGTAAGCAGTTTCACCAGTCCAATGCCGGCAAGAAAAATGTAAAGCAAGGTTTCATATTGAAGAACAGTCATGTTGTACCTGGTAAACAGGGAAATGAACAACACAATGGGGTTCCATACACCTCCCTGCATGTCGCCATGCAAAGGGAAGCCCATATAGAAATAAGGATTCCAAAATGGGAAATGCCCTTGTTGAATGGAATCGCTAATGAAATAGCGGCAAGGCAGAAAATAAATAAATGCATCATTTTTCAGGCTGAAGAGATCACTGCTTATTGGCCAGAATCCAATCGCGGTGATGATTGCGAGAAAGAGCCATCCTTTTATGGAAATACCGGAGATCCTGTAGTTTGATATGGATTGGCTGATCTTCATCATTTATTATTTGTCCAAACACCAATTATCGTTTTTCCAACCCGGTAAAAGAATAGTGGGTCAACAATCCTTGAACCACTCACCATGTATTTATCCCAAAAATGTACCTGGGCATTGGTTGGAGATGATTGTCGCAACAATAATTTATTCGCCAGTGATGCCATAAGTCCAATACTGTCGTAATAGTTAATGCTGATTTCCCGGAGCCTCCCATTTACTGCAGATCTAATCGCTTTTTTATCATAGCGCCTGCAATGACCAATGGCTTTATCAAAAGGACTAAAAAGAAATTGATGGGCAGGGGAGAGTACAATGAGTTTTCCGCCTTCTTTCAAACGCTCCGCAGCAAACCCGATCTCTGCCCCGTCGTCATCGATATGTTCCAGGACATCAAGATAAAGGATTGTATCAAATTTCTTCTCCTTTTCTATGTTGACAATAAATCCTTCCTGGAGGCTGCAGGTAGCAGGTAATTCATTGCGTGTAAGCATACCCTTTAGGATGCTACAATGTTTGATATCCGGCTCAAGCAATAGCCAGCTCCGCAGAGATCCGTCATTTAACAATTTTGTATTGTTCCCGGTACCGGCGCCTACTTCCAACACATCACCACTTATAAAAGGCTTTATCTTTTTTGCAAAATAGCGTTTCCAATTAACAGCCTGCGCGAACATCCCGAGTTCCGTACCTGAATATTGGTATTGTACATTACTCATCAATTAATGGATTCAGAATTGAGAATGTACTCACGATAATGCAGAGCAGGGATGAACTTTCGTTGCGATTGGGTGGATAGATAAATGAGTATGGACACCAGTGAGATAATGAAACTCAGGAGTAGGATGATAAATAAAGAGCTACCTACAATTGAAGCCCACCCTGGTATGGCAAGATCGGTTGTGGTCCTGATGATAAGTATAGATGCGAGGGCAACAGCCGATAGAATAATAAGGATAAATGAAACGAGTACAAGTCTTGCAATGATCCGGTCAAGGAAAACTGCGATAGCTCCAAAGCCATGTAGGAGCAATGCGGGGAAATTCATTTTAGAATCACCTGCGAATCTCTTTCCTCTTTCAGCAGGCATAACGGAATAGGGTAGCCGTGAACGAATAATACCTCCCGGGTAGTTGTTCCATATCTCGCTATAGTTTACAAGTTGGGAAAGTAGAGAAATTGGTAACACCGAGAAATTTCCAAATGAAATTCTCTTTCCTGTAAAAAGGTAAAAACTCAGCTTGTATAATGCATAAAAAAAACTGAACAAAAGTCCGTTCGATCTCCTGGTTCGTTTTGCAAAGATGATCCTGCTATCATCTGCGGAAGATAGTTTCAACAATCTCACTGCATCTGCCGCACGATCTTCCCCATCAGCATCAGATACGATAACCCTGTTGGTTTTGTAGTTTGTATTGATATGTGCAAGCCCGATAGCAATTGCTTTCTGATGCCCAAGATTCCGGGTAAGATGGAGGATCTCTGTTTTGAAGCGGGTAGTAATAATACCAGGTCGTTCAGTTGACCCATCATCCACGATTAAAAGCCCTGTGTTTACTACATCTTCTTTCCATTCTGTTTCAAGATTTGCTA
>JBKJPO010000202.1:0-6596 GCA_046595095.1 Chitinophagaceae bacterium | reverse complement strand
GAAAATATGGAGGGATGGCTCGAGTTGCCACAATAAAAAAGCAGTACCGTGCAATGAATCCAAACACTTTCCTTGTGATGAGCGGAGATTTTGTGAGCCCTTCTGTATATAACAGTTTACAGTTTGAAGGCAAGCGGATACGCGGCCGCCAGATGATTGAGGCAATGAATGTTTCAGGTATGGACATTGTAGTTTTTGGTAATCATGAGTTCGATATCACTGAATCTGAACTACAGGATCGTATAAATGAATCCCGTTTTGATTGGATTGCATCTAACACTTTTCATAAGCAGGGTAAAAGCATCACCGCATTTGCAAAAATAAAAGACAGTGTTTCCTCTCCTTTCCCGGAAACTTCGATCATGACGTTAAGGGATGAAGACGGAACTAAAGTGAAGCTGGGATTCATTGGCATTACTCTCCCATTTAATAAAGCTGATTATGTTAGCTACACAGAGCCGCTGGCAACTGCAGAGAGGTTGTATAACCAGGTGAAAGATGATTGCGACGCCGTAATTGCTATCACGCATCAATTGGTTGAAGACGACATACAGCTTGCAAAACGCCTTCCTAAATTGGCTGTAATTCTGGGAGGTCATGAACATGATATGCGAATTGAAAAAGTGGGCAATGTTTATATCACTAAGGCTCATGCGAATGCAAAATCTGCATACATTATAAAACTTATCATTAACAAAAATGATAAAACTGTAACAGTAATACCAGAACTGAAAGAGTTGAATGAAACAATTCCTGCTGATACAGCGACTGATCGTGTAGTTCAAAAATGGATTGATATTGCGGATAAGAATTACACATCATTGGGATTTAATGCAAGGCGTGTGGTTCTTTCATCAGGTGAAGCGCTTGATGGAAGGGAAAGCGAGATTAGGTCGAGGCCAACAAATTTATCCAGGCTGGTGGGAGAAGCACTTGCTGCCGCTTCTACGCGTTCTGATGTTGTGATATTTAATACCGGGTCCATCAGGGTCGACGACATACTTACTCCACCAATTACCGAGTATGATATCCTGCGCACCATGCCCTTTGGTGGTGGTATTCGGGAAGTGGATATGAAAGGTAATTTATTGCTCAGGACACTGGAAGCGGGTCGTAAAAATGTAGGCATTGGTGGATTCCTGCTTTACCATCCTGTGATTTATAACAGTAGTACAAACACCTGGACAATTAATAATCAGCCGATTGAAGCAACTACAGTTTATAAGGTTGCTATGCCCGAGTTTCTGCTTAGTGGCAAGGAAGCAAACCTTGATTTTTTAAACAAGAGTAATCCCGATATGATAAAAGTTTATGATGCTGAAACCAAAATAACGGATCCAAGATCGGATGTGCGACTTGCTTTAATCCGGTACCTCGAAAAAAAGAAATAAGAACTTCATTTCCATATATAATAATTTCAGGAATAAAGGAGAATTGCAATTCTCAGTTTGTAAGAAAAATTCTTATTTATTTCAATTTTTCCGAATAAATAATTTGTAATTGCATTAAACAATAAACTTATCAAATCATAAATTAATAAATCTTATGTCAAATTTAGTAAGTGACTTCAACGATTACCGGGAACGTATGAACGAAGTTATTCTCAGTAAGAATAATTTGGTAATGAAACGATTATGGAACCTTGATACCAATACTTATGAAGAGGGAGCAATAGATAAAAAAACAAAGGAAATGCTGGGCCTGGTCGCAAGCATGGTCCTACGGTGCGACGATTGTATAAAATATCACCTTGGTAAATCTTACGAAATAGGAGTTACTACCGAACAGATGTATGAGATATTTGCTGTGGCAAATATTGTAGGTGGAACCATCGTAATTCCTCATACAAGAAGGGCTGCAGAATATTGGGAAGAATTGGGAAAATGAATACAGTGATAATTAAGTTGAGTCGGGGTATTTTAAAACTGGTTACATAGCCCTTCTAGCGATTGATTCTTTTTCGCCTGATTTTGATTGGATAAAGAATATCCGGGGCTAATTCATATCCTTCATCCGAGATTCTTGCGAGTCGTTTGTTGATACGATGATTACGTGTGGATTGGATAATTATGCCTGCAATGGCTATGGTTGCAATACCTAAAATCAATTTGTTCCTCATTTTCATTCCATTAATTTCGCCAAAGATAAAATTAATTGATGGATTGTAATTTCAACATGACTACAGGGTTGCAATAATTCTTTCACAAAAAATATAAAAATGATATAATGCACATGTTGAGGGGATTAGTCTTGTGTTACCTGGACAAATCCCACGTACTTTTAATATCTAATTTTGATCTCAACTATTTTCATGGCCCGGATAAAGCTTGATCTTCACAATATTTACAACAATTCAGCAGCCATTGACAAGGCGTTATTGAGCGTATTTGAAAAAGCTATCGACCTTAAGATCCGTGAGGTAGAAATTATTCCGGGTAAAGGAAGTGGACAGTTACGCAAAAAAGTAGAGCGTTTTCTCCAACTCCCGCATATTAAACCGCTATATCATCGTATTGAAAATGACAGTAAAAATTTTGGCCGCCTGTTTGTATATTTTAAATTTTAGGGATTTTCCAAATCCTTGAGAATTTCAATATCTGGAATAAATTATTGTAAAATCTAGCCTTGATTATGGTACAAATTGAGTATTTTGGAGGTCGCATTGATTTCCAATTTTCGAACTAAATATTCGCTTAACTCCCCTGTTTAAGCATTTTTTTGAAAAACTTCCTTCTGATTCCTGTGAATAGGGGTATACATTAATTTATTTTATTTATCCAAACTAATTGTAATGAGAAGATCTATCCTTTTTGTCTCCGTTGCTACACAAGTGAGTCTGCTCCTTTTTTGCACGCTTTCATTTGCTCAACCAGTTTTAAGAGACGTAGAAATAATAAAGGGGAACCTGGTGCGAATTTCGCCAAGATTGCAGGACATGCCTGAACATGATGTATTGGACATCGGTATCAAACGTTCAAAAGTTGGGGCTAATAATCCCATCCCAATAAAACCCCACCCGGTACTTAATTCCAGGGCACTTCCCTATGGCGAAGATCCCGTATGGCAAAGAGGAAGTAACCAGGCTAACCGCACCACTTCAACTGGCGATACCATACTAACGTTCCCGGGTATCCTCAATACCGGGGTAAACCCAAGTGATGTTAATGCGGACGTTGGAATAAACCACATCATGCAGGCTTCAAATGCAAATAATGTTACAAGCTTTATAAGAATATTCAATAAAAATGGAACTCCTGTTACCGGTAATGTGTTGATCAAATCTATTACAGGGCTTGATAGTGATGGTGACCCGGTAGTTTTGTTTGATGCATTAGCTAACCGGTGGTTTATCTCCGAGATGGATTTTAGTTTTGACCGATTTATAATCGCAGTCTCCACTACTCCCGATCCATTAGGAAGCTATTATGTCTATACATTTGCAACTCCCGGCGGGGATCCCGATTATCCAAAATATGGAATATGGAACAATGCATATGTTGTTACTGCAAATCAATCTACAAATACAGTCTATTGTTTGGAAAAAGAAAAGATGTTGCTGGGGCTGCCTGCAAACTCGGTTCGATTCAGCATTCCCAACTATCCAACTATTGGTTTCCAGGCTGTGACACCCGTATCTCTTAGCGGAGGTAGATTCCCCTCAGCTTCAGATAAACCTATGGTGATGCGTATGACCGATGATGCATGGAGCGCGTCGATCCCGGCCGATAGGCTTGAATTGTTTGAAATAAATCTTAATTGGGCCTCACCCGCTTCTTCATCTTTAAGCGCTGTGTTGAACATGCCAACAGCAGCATTTTCGACAGATCTATGTGGTTTTACTTCTTTCTCGTGTATACCGCAACCAGGGTCCAATGTGACACTAGATCCGTTACGGGAAGTGCTGATGAACAGGATTCAATACCGGAATTTTGGCTCTTATCGTAGCATAGTTTGTAATCATGTAACCGATGTTGATGCAGGCGACCGTGCAGGAGTAAGATGGTATGAACTGAGAAACAGCGGATCAGGCTGGGGCATTTATCAGCAAGGTACTTATAGCCCAGACAGGGTTCGGCGATGGATGGGTGCAATAAATTTAAATGAAGAAGGTTCAATAATTATGGGATATAATGTCTCCGATACCGGAGCTACTGCTACATTTCCCGGCTTACGGTTTACAGGGAGAGCTGCGTGCGATGCAGTGGGTAGCATGACCCTCACAGAAAAAACAATTGTAAACGGAACGGCCTCAAATATTAGCAACAGGTATGGAGATTATTATTCAATGAGCGCGGATCCTATTGATAATACATTCTGGTTTACAGGGCAATATAATCCCGCCACCACCTGGAGAACGCATATTGGACAGTTAAAAATGGATCCATGTACACCAATGGTGCCAGTAGTACGCTTTTTGCATCCCGAGACTGTGCTTTGGGAAGATGGCAAAACATTGCCAAATGGTGAATGCCTGCCATACAAGGATATACAAATTCCGGTGATACTTATTGGTAATCCAACGCAGCCAGTAACCCTCACCGTTAGTGCAACAGGCTCAGCCATACAAGGAACAAGCAGAGACTATATCGTTTCAAGCAATGTAGTAAATCTTACTGCAGTCAGCAAATTGCAATATGTTCCATTGCGTATTTATAACGATGGAAGTGTGGAAAATGTTGATACCATAACACTTTCCTATACAATTAATAATAATGGTGGAAATGTAACTGCTGCAACATACAACCAGCAGCATAGCATTTATATTTTCGACAGGGATCAAAATGAAGCTGCATCAAATATTGTCTCTATAAATCTCTTTAGCCAAAACTTCAATGATTCAGCAGCCGCAGTATCAGCGGGATGGGTAGCTATTGATGGTGGAACTATCGGACATTCCTGGAGATACAAACTAAAACAGGGAACTCCAGTGGGGAATAACCTTGATGGAAGTCGTTTTGCACTATGTGATGCAGATGCTCCAGGTAACGGTTCTACTACCAGGGACACTCTTATTTCTCCTGTCATGAATACTGCCTCAGCGCAGATTGTTTTCCTTGAGTTCGACCAATATTATAAGTCATTAGCCGGAGATGTATTGAATGCACAGGTATGGAATGGCAGCATCTGGAATACTGTTTATCAACGCGTGGGTGCGGATGGTGATATTGGGGCATGGGGCGTACCAAACAAGCAGCGAATAAATATTACAAGCCATAAGAATGCTGCATTACAGGTGAGGTTTAATTATTCCAGCAATTATGGCTGGTGGTGGGCGATTGATAATTTTCGTTTAACCACCGACGATAGTTCCGGTGTCGAGTCGTTGGTTAACCTGGCTACTGCCGATACCCAATACCTTGGCCCTAATGCGGATGTAATATTCTACGATAGGGTTAATGGGAAAAAGTTGGCAAGGATTGAAAACCTATCTAATAATGATTTTGGATGTGTGGGGGTATATATAGACCGGGCAGGAACGGGTGCAGTTAATCTCAATGGAGAGACAGGAAATGAAAAGAAACTTTTTAGCAAAACTATTAAAGTGGACGTAATAAATCCCGCCCTCAATATACAGGGTCCACCCTACAGGATTACGCTCTATTATACAACAGTTGAAAAAACCGGATGGGAAGCGCAAACTGGTCTAACTTTTGGAATGAATGTGGGCATTATAAAAACTGCTGGTAGTATATCAAGCCATATTGCTGGTAACCCTGTGGTTGTTGGACTTTCGAATGCAGTAGGCAGCCTTAATAGCAATGCTGTAAAAGTCTCAGCTACATTTAATTCGGGATTCAGTGGATTTGGTGTTCGCGATGTCTCAGTAATACTGCCCGTTACTATACTTGACCTCGTAGCGTCGCCGGGCAATAACAAGATTATGTTGAATTGGTTAACGGAGAATGAGATAAACAATAAAGGATTTGTTGTTGAAAAATCCTTGAACGGATCTACTTTTGACTCGATTGGTTTTGTGGCTGCTTTGCAAAATTCTGCGCAAAGAAAATCCTATTCACTCCCTGATAGAAATGTAGACTACAATGTAACTTATTATTACAGGTTAAAACAGGTGGACAGAGATAGCAGGATCGCATACAGCAGGATCGTGGCAGCAAAATTATTATCTGATAAAAATGCAATCAGCTTCTTCCCTAACCCTGTTTCAAAACAGCTTAGTTTAAAGATAACCGGGGTAAATAATGAGCGGGTTAACATTTCCATCTTCAACATGGAGGGAAAGAAACTGGTCAACGAAGAAAAATATTTCCGAAACGAAATACAAACACTTGATGTCGGGCATTTACCTGCAGGCGCATATACCGTCGTTTGCTCCAGCAAATCTCTTCAAACAAGTTTTCGGATGATCAGGCAATAGATTCAATAAATGAGTTCAGATTATTAGACCGGCAACTCCGGTCTTATAATCTGTCTTGAATTTTGAACAATTTAATTATTAAGTGATTGCAGGAAGCTGAATATTCTATCTTAAATCTCATTAACAGGTAAAAATTATAGAATCAATTCTTTTTTGCAAGAAAATAATGTAGAAGCTCAGTCCAAATTCCCCAGTGGGCACATAGTAATCTCACAGCTTC
>JBKJPO010000117.1:0-14064 GCA_046595095.1 Chitinophagaceae bacterium | reverse complement strand
GCCCCGGAGGTAATGGAGCAACCCAGGATAATGGATACCGTAACCAGGGATATAAAACCAGCAATGGCGATGCGGGTAGTCCTAATGGGAACCCGGATTCATATGGGAATAACCCAGGTGGCAAAGTTGGTTTCCAGGTGAAAGGATTATCAGGTAGAAAACCAATCCGCTTCCCATCATTCCAGGACGACTTTAATGAGAAAGCCACAGTATACGTAGATATCAAAGTGAATGCCGCCGGAACTGTTACCAGTGCGAATATCGCAAGGGGAACTACCACTTCAAACGGCAATATGCGGAGCATTGCTTTGAACAAAGCGAGGCAATTAAAATTTCCTCCAAGTGAAAGCGAGATAGAAAGCGGGACGCTAACATTCAATTTTATTTTACAGAACTAATATTGCGTAGGTATATCTTTGAGGCAGTACCAAAAGATGACTTACAAACAAACTGTTGATTACCTGTATTCAAAACTTCCCCTGTTCAGCAGGGTTGGAAGTATTGCATACAAGGAGGATATTACCAACACAGTCCTGCTCTGCAAGTCGCTTGATGATCCCCATCTCAAATTCAGGACAATCCACATTGCCGGTACTAACGGGAAAGGCTCAACGAGTCATATGCTTGCCGCTGTGCTTCAAAATGCCGGTTATAAAACAGGACTTTACACTTCGCCACATCTTAAAGATTTCAGGGAAAGGATCAGGATCAATGGAGAAATGATCAGCGAAGCATTCATTGTTGAGTTTGTTGACCGCTCGCGCAAAATCTCTGAAGAAATTCAACCGAGTTTTTTTGAGCTCACTGTTGCAATGGCATTTGATCTTTTTGCCAGGGAAAAAATAGACATTGCAGTGATAGAAACGGGACTGGGTGGCAGGCTCGACAGTACAAACATTATAACTCCGGTATTATCAATCATCACAAATATTGGTTACGATCATCAGAATATCCTGGGAAATTCGCTGGAAGAAATTGCTACAGAAAAAGCAGGGATAATTAAGAAAAATATTCCTGTCGTTATTGGGGAAACTACCGCATCAACCAAAGTAATATTTCTCGAAAAAAGTAAGCTTGAGAATTCTCCAATCGTATTTTCCGAGGACCATTTTGAAGTCATCAAAACAGTTTACCGTCCTTTCAGCCTGCACATACAAATAAAGGAAGTAAATACCAGCAATACGCTCGCATACGATCTTGACCTAAATGGCATTTACCAGCAAAAAAACCTGGCTACAGTGCTAACAAGTATTACAGAATTGAATAAACTTGGTTTTAATATTCAGGATGCCAATGCCAGGTTGGCTTTATCGCAGGTAAAAAAATTAACCGGCTTGCGTGGAAGGTGGGATGTGATCCAGGACAATCCTCACGTGATCCTTGATGTTGCACATAATGAAGATGGTATCAGGCAGGTACTACATCAATTGAGTATACTCGAATATGATGCATTGCACATTGTAATAGGAATGGTGAGGGATAAAGACCAGGGCCGGATACTATCCATGATGCCTGTAAATGCAAAGTATTATTTTACCAATGCCGGGATCCCAAGGGCATTGCCAGCCGATGAATTAATGAAGATGGCTGCTGCATTCAAGCTGGAAGGTGATCATTATTCCAATGTGAACCTGGCACTGGATGCGGCAAAGAAAGTCGCGAATAATAAAGATCTTATTCTTGTATGTGGTAGTGTTTTTGTTGTAGGAGAAGTAAATAATTAAAAACTTTTTTCTCTGTATATTTTTCTCCCTATTTGGTTAAATATTTTTGAACACAGTGGACCAAAGGTTTAACAAATGGTAAAGCGGTCCAAAAAATATCACGCTGCTTCTAAATTAATTTTTCCATTCTTAATAAAGAATAAAAAACGCATGCAGCGTGCAATGATTGTGGTATTTTATTTTCTTTCAAAAGCATGATTACTTCATCAAAAGGTACAAATACAATTTCGATGTCTTCATGCGGATCAAAAACCTGTTCTGCTATTTTCTTACCACCGGTTGCGAGAAATAAAAATGTATAATTATTTAATACGCCAGGGTTTGCTGCAATTTTTCCAACCTGGACTATTTCATTAAACGCATAACCTGTCTCCTCTAAAAGCTCTCTTCTTATTCCCTGTTCAGGAGTTTCACCTTCATCAATAAATCCACCTGGCAATTCTAGCAAGATATCTTCAACCGGGTGTCTGTACTGTTTTACAAAGATTGCCTTTCCGTCTTCAGTAATGGCTAGAGCTGTAACCGATTCAGGCATTTCCACCACAAAATATGCATCAACAGGTTTATTGTTACCCGTAACACATACGTCTTTCCGTGCAGTAAAATACGGGTGTTTATTGATGTACTCAGATGATATCGTTTTCCATTTCATATCGGTGTTTTAATTAAACTTACTTAGGTACAAACTATTTTTTTTATCAGGTCTACCATCCCTTCCTATCGCGTAATGCAGAGATATGTGCTGTATGGTGTTTTCCATGCCATGAATAAATGCCTAGAAGTTCCCAGAGTGTCATGGTACGTTTTTGCGCAGGGTGATATAAAGTACGTTGCCAATCTTCATCGGTTAGATTCTTAAGTACCTCATACCATCGAATATGCAGTGCATGCAGCAGGGTAAGTGAAACATTGATGGGAATATTTATTGTATCAATCATTTCTGCCCATGCCACTTCATCATAAGTTTTGATGGTTGGCGAATCTTCGGTGAGCCCCAGTTTAAATCGCATGTACGCATTCATATGACTATCGGCTACATGATGCACCACTTGTCTTACTGTCCATCCCTCAGGCCGATATCTTGTATTTAGCTGCGCTTCATCCAGATTGAGTACCGCATTTTCGATGAGGCCCGGAAACATTTTGATGTCAAGAAGCCGCTGATCCTTAATTTTTACATCCTGGTGATTACTGTTGCGATCAGGTTGATCCACCTCTTTACCTATTGGATAACGCAAGTCAATTTCATTAAACATTAAAGCTTATTTTATTTGTAAAGATATCCCGAATAATTGGAGACAAGCCAAGAGCGTAGAACTAAAGCAAAGACTTTTTTCGAAAAGAATTAATAATCTATCAAAAGAAAAAGCGGCAATTTTCATTGCCGCCAAGTTTAAAGTTACAATTATTCTTTACTGCTTTTTTGCTTTCAACAGTTCCAGTAATTCGATCTCAAAAATTAGTGTTGCACCACCGGGGATCGCTCCATTACCAGCACCTCTATCACCATAAGCAAGGTCTGAAGGAATATACAATTTCCACTTGCTTCCTACAGGCATCATCTGCAAGGCCTGTACCCAACCTTGTATTACTCCACCTACAGGAATCTGGAGAGGTTCTCCGCGTTTGTATGAATTATCAAATTCAGTTCCGTCAATAAGTGTACCTGCATAATGGGCTTTCACTGTATCCTGTGCAGATGGCTTCTCTCCGTTTCCCGCTTTGAGGATTTCGTACTGCATACCATTTGGTAATTCTATAATACCCTGCTTTTTTTTATTAGCAGCAAGAAATGCTGTTCCCCTATCTTTTTCAGCTTTGTTTTTATTAGCCATAAATGACTGTAATTTATGCTGAATCGTCGAGTTGCATTGTTCTTCTGTCATTACTAAGGTTTTATTTTGAAAAACATCTTCAGCTGCTTTTTTTAGCATAGCCGAATTGATTTCAGAAACTCCTTGTGATTTATAATATTTTGCCGATTGCAATCCAACAGCATAACTGAAGCTATCAATTGAACTCATTTTAACCGGGGCACTTTTTGCAGGCATAGGTAATTTTTTAACCGGAGTAGTTTTCTTCTGTGCATACGCGGCCGTGAAAGTCACAAATCCAAGGCTTAGGATCATTAAAGCTTTTTTCATTTCTTATTTTTTTTATTATTGTTTATCCAGGATGAACCCTGATTGTAAATCTGAAAATATTTTAAAATTAATTTGAGCCACAAAGCCCCCTTCATTAACAATTAATCATTCGCCATCAATCATATTTTTTTCCGGTCAGGTGTATAAAAACGTCTTCCAGATTAGCAGTCTTGGCAACTTTTGGCTTTTCAAACCCGGTAGCCACCAGTTCATCAACCAGGTCGTCGGGGCTTGCAAGCGCAATAATCCGGCCTTCATCCATGATGGCAACACGATCACACAATTGCTCTGCTTCATCCATGTAATGTGTTGTGATGATAACCGTTGTGCCTTTTGCCCTGATATTTTTTACCAATTCCCAGAGATTGCGTCTTGCCTGCGGATCCAATCCAGTTGTAGGCTCATCAAGAAAAATGATCTTCGGCTTATTTATTAGTGTGGTAGCAATAGAAAATCGTTGCTTTTGGCCGCCACTCATTTCCTTAAATTTGCTTTTAGCCTTGTCAGTTAGGTTCACAAGGTCAAGCAACTCCATCGGATTCACCTCCTGGTTGTAAAGACCTGCGAATAATTCTATAAGTTCTGTGAGCTGTAAGCCGGGGTAAAAACCAGCGGATTGCAATTGCACACCAATGATTTTTTTTATCTTTCCCGGATCCTTATCGAGGTTAAAACCATCAACAATAACTTCACCACTTGATTTGGACCTTAAAGTTTCAATGATCTCAAGCGTTGTTGATTTTCCAGCCCCATTGGGTCCCAGAAGTCCGAAAATCTCATGCTCCAAAACTTCGAAAGAAATACCTTTCACAGCCTCAAATTTGCCATAGTTCTTCCTCAGATCTTTGACAGATATTATCGCATTCATAGCTTTTGCCATTGGTCGGTGAAAATGGTTAAACCTTGGTTAAATGGGTCTCTAATTCTTCCATCATTCCTTTGCTACCAATAAAGAACGGCGTACGTTCATGAAGCTTGGTTGGTTGGATATCCAGGATCCTTTGCTCGCCATTAGTTGCTTTTCCGCCCGCAATTTCCACAATAAATGCAAAAGGATTACACTCATAAAGGAGTCTTAACTTTCCATTAGGTTTATCAGTTGTGCCAGGATACATGAAGATCCCTCCCTTTATCAGGTTACGGTGAACATCTGCAACCATACTGCCAATATACCTTTGCGTGTATGGGCCACCGTCAGTCTTGCTCTTATTCTGGCAAACGTTAATATAACTGCGTACCTTTTCACCATATTGAAAAAAATTCCCATGATTAACACTATAAAATTTACCCAGGTCTGGGCATTTGATATTAGGGTGGCTCAGGGAAAATTCCCCTATCGATGGATCAAGTGTAAAACCATTTACACCACGACGTGTTCCGTAAACATAAATTGTTGATGAACCATAAATAATATACCCGGCAGCCACCTGTTTATTTCCCGGCTGCAAAAAATCTTCCATGGTTGCTGGTTGCCCTTTTTCGCTTACCCTGCGATAAATGCTGAATATTGTTCCGATAGAAACATTGACATCGATATTGCTGCTGCCATCCAGCGGGTCAAACATGCAGATATATTTTGAATTATTACTTACCTCATCATTGAATATCACGATATCGTCGAGCTCTTCGCTACCAATACCTGCACAATTTATCCCATGCCTCAAAACACCAACAAACTGATCATTTGCGAACTCATCCAATTTCTTCACCTCCTCACCCTGGATATTTACACTTCCCGTATCGCCAAGTATATCAACTAATCCTGCTTTATTCACTTCCACGTTTACCCGCTTTGCTGCAAGGCCAATATCTCTGAGCAAACCAGAGAGTTCTCCCGTAGCTCTTGGAAATGCCCTTAACTGCTGTATGGTAAATTCATCAAGTGTGAGTACATTCCTGTTTACACTCATATTATTATTATTAAGTTCACAAATGTAAGGTTTTGAATGTAATGACTTTACCACCGGCGCATGTCCCGGAAAAATAATGGAGCATCAGCGGCATTTTAATTTTTATAAATTATAATCAGCCCGGCAAAATCCCGCAGTAATATGGGTGGGTATAAAGGGAACGCATGCAGAGGAAATACAGTTTGCGCTTATATTTGCTGAATTCGAGATCTCAAAAAATCATCATTGATGAAAGTGTTTAAATTCGGCGGTGCCAGTGTTAATAGTATTGAAAGGATAAAGACCACTGGCGAAATAATGCATTCGGTAAAAGGGGAAAAAATCCTGGTGGTCATTTCAGCAATGGGTAAAACGACAAATGCATTGGAAAAAGTGGTGGATGCTTTTTATAATGGCAACAATGATCTGGCGCTGAATTTATTTGAAACGATAAAACAGGATCATCTTGATACTGTTAAATATTTACTATCCGGGAATTGGAAAAAGGCCAGCGCTCAACTTACAGATTTTTTTACAGAGGTAGAATGGTTACTTCATGATAAGGCGGTAAGGGATTATGATTACTATTATGACCAGGTAGTGAGTATTGGTGAATTGATGTCCACAGCTATCATGTCCGCATATTTTGAAGAAGAGAATATCAGTAACTCCTGGATTGATGTGAGGGATATATTCCGGACAGACAATGCATTCAGGGATGCCTCAATTGATTGGGAGATTACAGCTGCTAATGCAACCGAAAAAGTGCTTCCATTATTCGAAAAAGTGGATATTGTAATTACCCAGGGATTTATTGGTGCAACTGACCAAAATGAAAGCACTACGCTTGGCCGTGAGGGCTCAGATTATTCCGCAGCCATATTCGCAAACTTGCTCGATGCTTCAAGCCTGACTATCTGGAAGGATGTAAAAGGTGTAATGAATGCAGATCCGAAAGCATTTCCTACGGCCGTATATCTTCCGGCATTGAGTTTTGATGAGGTTATCGAAATGGCTTATTATGGAGCCCAGGTTATTCATCCAAAAACGATCAAGCCTTTACAAAATAAAAATATTCCACTTCATGTACGTTGCTTTCTTGACTCAACGGCTCCCGGTACTGTGATCAGTAAGAAGCATGCCATGCACCTGCCGCCGATCATTGTGCTTAAAGAAAACCAGGTACTGATGCAATTGATTTCGCGTGATTTTTCTTTTATCGGGGAAAAGCCTGTCAGCAGGCTTTATGAATTATTTGCAGCGATAAAGATCAAACCGAATCTTACTCAAAATGCTGCCATCAGCATGTTATGTTGCTTTGATGACCAGGAAGAAAAAATCTCCAGGCTGGCTGAGCAGGCATCGGAGATCTTCGACGTGCAGATACTGAAAGGACTTACGCTACTGACTATACGACATTATACCCCGGAGATCATTATTGAATACACAGAAGGAAAAAACATTTTGCTTGAGCAAAAAACAAAGGAAACACTCCAGGTCTTAATGAACAATTGATCACAAATGAGTGAATCGCTTATTCACTTTGAAATTTCTGCCTGTAATTTCTAATTGATAACTACCTTTTGAAAGTCCTGTAGCCGGCAGAGCATATGAAGGGAAAAGTGGGTTTAAAATAATTCTCACTGATGTGATGATCCTGCCATTTGCATCAATGACCCTGGCATTTACGATTTCCCGCTCTACACCACTGATCGTAAAATTCAACCTGTTTAGCACCGGGTTTGGAAAAATATTGAGGACCGGTTGTGTGTTGGCATCGTAACGGAAAAGCAGAACCGAAGAATACCTAACATCGCCAGCGCTTGAAATTACCATCAACCTGTAGTAAACCCTTCTCTTTTCAATTTCTTCTGAGAAAGTGTAGGTTAGGGTATAGTTGTTCATTTGTGTTGTTAAAACAGAATATACCAACCCATCATAGGATCTTTGTAAAACCACTTTCAAAGCCAGGGATGCATCGCTCAGCTCAGCTATAAATTTTCTTCTTCCACCATCATCAAATCCCCTGAATGACAGGATAAATGATTGCGGAAGTATAGACAGGCAAACTGGTGAACTATCGCGGAGAGCAGGCAACGCGAATGAAGTTATAATTGCGCCTACTGCACCGCTTGCAGCACCATTATTTGAATTTGAGCATGAGTTCGGTGCCACGTTGAGTGCCACGCCATTATTTCCTCCACCAGTGCTGATATTAAGGTTCACCGGCACAGCGGCATTTGCCAACCATACAACACCTCCACCACCACCCCCGCCAGGACCTGCACATGCACCCCCATCAGCACCGGTATTAGATCCATTTCCGCCCTTGGATTCGATATTTAAATTTCCGATGATGTCTTTTGTATTCATAATTACCACGCCTCCACCTCCACCGCCGCCGCCTCCATCACCACCTGCTGCAAAAGGATGCAACACAAGAGATGGCTGATATGGCCTGCCACCATTTGCAGATATCTTCTGATTATTACTTACCAATACTTTGCATTTGATATAAATTATTCCACCTCCTTGTCCACCGGGTGTGCCGAAATTGTTGTTTTCATGACCAGCACCGCCACCACCGCCAGCAAAGATTTTAAAGTTGAAAGTTGAATAACCTTTACCAGATAAGGGAGCACTTTCCAATCCCGGGTTGGGATTTACGCAGAGTGTACCTATGTTGCTGCCAGCGATGCCGCCTCCTCCATAATTGCCTCCACCACCGCCTCCATGATTCGAATTATTACCACCTCCACCACCGTTTGCTTGTCTTCCGCGCGCATAATCTTTGTTTACGATGTAAGCCGCTATGCCTTCTCCTTTTTTGCCTCCATGTTTATAAATGTTACCCGTAGACGCAGGTAAAAAGAATTCATTACAGGTATAAGCAAATTGTGGGAAATCAAAATTACTACAGTTACCAGAATAATTCACAAGGGATCCGCCCCTGAAGCCAGCACTATCCGCATACAAAACAGAATTTAAGAAAACAGTATCCGTGGCTTCAATCGCCAGGATACCACCTGTGCCGGAAATTGGGTCCCATGACTTCGCCCGAACTGTATCCGCAATGGTTATGTTAGCAGACTTTGCAGGAAAAACTACCAGCTGTACAAAGCCAGAAGGATCATAATAATTCTGAAGCTTTCTTTCTAAGATAATTGAATCACTCTGCTGTCCACATATCACTCCCATTTCAAAATTACCCGCTTCCTTAATATTAATAATACTCCCAAAAGCTGAAGATTGAGAAGAATCAATCACAGCACCTTTCATTTGTATGAGCATTACTGATCGCCCAATGTATTGGGTCATATTACTTGCGTTAACAAGCCGTACTATCCCTTTGGCACTATCAGTAAAATTCACTTTACGATATTCATTTACAATACCGGAAAGCTGCGCCGAAACATCAATGAATGGAAATATAAGAAGGGATAAAAAAATGAGGGGTTTAAAGCTTTTCATTGGCGCTACTTATGCGAAATCAAGGATAGATTTAATAATGGATTGGAATGAATTAATTAAGAAAGCAAAAATTATGCTACAGATTAATTTATAAGATACTGACCACGTTTGTTTACCAGGATAAGCGGAAGCTGTTTTTTATTTTCGAAATGATCAAAGGCTTCCTGCAAACGGCTTTGAAACTGTTGAAGAGACTTATTAGTCTTGGTAGTGCTGCTGAGATAGGCAACTGATTTCTTATTATTATACCGTACAGGAAAAACATGAACAGGAATAAAATCCTGTCCCGCTGCTTTTGCATTTGAAGTGATCACAAACAATTCTTCTATCTGCTGGTCATTCACCGGGATGCATCCGGTGGATACACAACTACCATGAATGTAAATATCACCACCTGGTCTAAGTGAATCACTCAAAATTCTATCTGAAGCATTGGGGTAATTTAATCCAAGAGATAGATGATAATTGCTATTAGTGTTGAATTCATTTATGTAATAAAATCCTTCCGGCACCTGGAAATCGCCCTGCAATCGTTTTGGCCCCATCGTACCACTCTGCATACAAACTTTATAGGTCTTGACGAGTTTGTAAGATTCCTTTGATGAATTCTTGGCCCAGACTTCAAGCTGTGCGTCATATTTAAATGAACGGATATAAAGATATTTGGCGGGCCATTGAATTCCTTTTGCTTCAAATTGTTTCCTGAGTGTATCTTCTTTCCTATCGAAAATATCAGAAATTTTGAATGATGATTTAGGAAAGTCAACAAAGGCTGTTTGAGAGAAAGCATAACCTGCTAAGAACATCAAAACAATATTCAGGTAAAGAGTCTTAGCTAAAAGGTTCTTCATTTTGTATTATGCTTTCTTTTGAGGGGAAAATGAAACTGATAACGTGAAAATACAATTTTTATTTAAAGAGGGAAGAGTAATGAAGACTTTTTTAACAAGTCATTATTATTCCAGATTACCTCTTGAATCCTGTTCTCTTTCAATGGCTTCGAACAAAGCTTTAAAATTTCCTTTGCCAAAACTCTTCGCGCCTTTACGTTGTATGATCTCAAAAAATAATGTCGGCCTGTCTTGTATGGGCTTGCTAAAAATTTGTAACAGGTACCCTTCATCATCCCGATCGATAAGAATCCCGAGCTTACTCAATGGCGCCAGATCCTCATCAATCTGGCCCACCCTGGTTAATACATCTGCATAGTAACTTTCAGGTATGGTCAGAAATTCTACACCCCTGGATTGAAGGTCAGTAACTGTTTCTATAATATTATTGGTTGCTATGGCAACATGCTGGCATCCTTCGCCCTGGTAAAAATCAAGGTATTCTTCCACCTGTGATTTCTTTTTGCCTTCGGCCGGTTCATTGATTGGAAATTTCACATATCCGTTACCGTTACTCATCACCTTACTCATTAACGCGGAATATTCCGTGGAAATATCATTATCATCAAAAGTTAGTATGTTCCTGAATCCCATCACTTCTTCATAAAATTTTACCCGGGGATTCATCTGGTTCCAGCCTACATTCCCTACGCAATGATCCACATAGAGCAATCCTGTTTCTTTTGGATGATATGTTGATTCCCATTTTCTAAATCCTGGCAAGAATGTTCCTGAATAATCATTTCGCTCTACAAAGAGGTGAACCGTATCTCCATAAGTATGGATCCCGCTCATTATCACCTGCCCATCATTATCCTTGAGTATTGTTGGTTCGAGATAACTTTTGCCACCACGGCTGGTAGTTTCCACCCAGGCCTTGCGTGCATCATCTACTTTTAAAGCAATAAATTTTACCCCATCACCATGACGAAATACATGATCTGCAATCTCCCCTTCCGGACGTAGGGCTGTGGTGAGTACAAATGTGAGTTTATTCTGCCTGATCGCATAACTCACCCTATCTTTTACACCGGTCTCAGGGCCCAAATAAGCAAGAGATTGAAATCCAAATGCCGTTTTATAAAAATGCGCCGCTTGCTTTGCGTTGCCAACATAAAATTCAACATAGTCTGTTCCCAGGAGCGGAAGAAAATCTTCGGTTGCCTCATCTTTTTTTGAATGTTGTAATGATGCTGTTTCCATTATTCAAAGATAGGAAAACTTGGGTGCCTGATTATCGAAGTAGTTAAAATCTGCGGCTATGGCATATTGTTCAGGTCAATCTAAAATGTTGGCAACACTCCTCTTGCAAATTATTGAGAATAAAGGGTATGGGCCAAAAGTTAGTATATCGAGTAACTAATGCTGATACTAAAGATACCCGCCAAACGCTTACCTGTTGTTTCCGGAAGGTAATAGTCCAGGTAAAAATTGGGACGGATGTTGAAATTTTTTACCATGTAACCAGCAGTAAGAGCTAAACTAATCGATTGAAGTTTCATGCCCGAATTTTCCGATTGCTCATTAAACCGATTGATTCTGTTTTTTCTTCGCGTGGAAAGATTTTGGAAAATTGTTGCCCCACGGTGAGTCTCATTATAAGTATTGGTACCCGCAGTAATTAAAAATTGCGGTTTAAACATCACGGCGTCATTTGCTGATAATACATCAAACCATTTAAAAGTATGGTCAAGACTGCCGCTAAGCGAAAAGCTTTTAATGCTTGTTCTTATCGTATCAGTAAAGTGGATCGTAACTAACCCAATTGTTGTATCCACCTTGATGCGTTCAGTAAATTTTCCGGCCGCATAACCAAATGAAAGACCGGGTACCACCCAATTATTCCGGAGGTTGAAATATCCATACACATCATGCTGAATCGGTGAGATCGAAAGTGAATATTCTTCCTTAACAAAATACCTGGTATAGGAAAGCCCTGCATCAAAGTTTTCATTTGTTAGATAATCATAAGAAGGTGTGATGCTGTATTGATAAAATGCGGTCTTGCTGTTTTCACTAAACAAATTAGCCGCGACATTCAACCCAATTCCTGATTTATGATAATATCCAAGGGATGGGGTTACAACAAATTTATTTCCCTCCTGCAAAACATTAACCTGGTTATTGCGATTGCTGAAAAGCTTATTACCAAATGTGAGGCTTACCAATCCATAACTTACCGGCTTTTGCAGGGAATCGAGCGAGCGCAATAAGGGGTCGAATTTAATTAGCGAGTCAAGAAGTTGCCTATCGGTCTTTTCATCCTGGGCACTCACCATTGATGCGAAAGTACATAGGCATACAAAAAACATGTAATATCTAAGCATTAATAATGGTTGACCGGTTTGGGAATTAGACTTATAAAATTACGTTTGGTTTAATTGAAATAGAAAGCTGCTGCATACAGGATAAACGATCACTCAATTTCTCTATTGTGTAAAACACCCAACAGCCGCTTACTCTTCTCTACCAACCAATGACTTGGTTTAATAAGCTTACCTTTGCGGCAAATTATAAAATAAATAAGAATTACATGAATTCATTTGAAGGGTTAGGTTTGAGCGAAAAACTCGTCCAGGCTATAACAGACATGGGTTTCGAGACCCCAACACCAATACAGGAAAAAGCTATCCCCATACTTTTGTCAGGCACTATGGACTTTGTAGGGCTGGCCCAAACAGGAACAGGTAAAACCGCAGCATTTGGCTTGCCATTGTTACAATTAATTGATCCGGCTAACAGGCACCCACAAGCGTTGATTGTATGTCCAACGAGGGAACTTTGTCTCCAGATATGCAACGATCTCACTGATTTTAAAAAGCACATGAAGAATGTTTCGGCTGAACCGGTTTATGGAGGAGCATCTATCGTTATGCAGATCCGTGCTTTAAAGAAAGGTGCCCATATTGTTGTGGCTACACCCGGCAGGCTCATCGATATGATCGAAAGAAAAGCAATTGATCTTGATAAAGTAAAATATGTTGTACTTGATGAGGCTGATGAAATGTTGAACATGGGTTTCCGTGATGATATTGATTTTGTATTAAAGAATACAATCAACAGGGAAAGCATTTGGTTATTCAGTGCTACCATGCCGCCAGAAGTGAGAGCAATTGCTAAGAACTTTATGGAAAATCCTAAAGAAATTACCGTAGGCAAAAAGAACAGTGGCAATGTAAATATCGATCACCAGTTTTTTGTAGCACCTGCGCATAGCCGTTATGAAACCCTTAAACGCCTGATAGATTTTAACCCGGGCATGTACGGCATTATTTTTACCCGTACCAAAGCAGATGCCCAGGATATCAGTGAAAGGCTGGCCAAGTCTGGTTACGAAATAGAAGCCCTTCACGGCGACCTTACCCAGCAGCAAAGAGATAGGGTAATGGGCCGGTTTCGCAGCAAGGCATTACAATTATTAATTGCTACCGATGTGGCAGCAAGAGGTATTGATGTAGATGGTATATCCCATGTAATAAATTACGAATTGCCCGATGATATAGAAGTGTATACCCATAGAAGTGGCCGTACCGGCAGGGCTGGTAAAACGGGTATCTGTTTGTCTATTTGCCACAGCAGAGAAACTTTTAAAATAAGGATGCTGGAAAAAATGGTAAATGCTTCTTTTCATAAATTAGATATCCCCAGTGGTAAAGATGTATGCCGCAAACAATTTTTTCATTTTATGGATAAGCTCATCAGCACCGATATTTCTAACGGAGATTATGAGACCTACCTGCCAGACCTGATGAAAAAATTTGAAAGTGTAAGCAAAGAAGAAGTGTTACAGAGAGTAGCTGCCCTGGAGTTTGACCATTTTCTTAAATATTACGAAAATGCGGAAGACTTAAACTCGAGAGATGCGGGCCGCAGCAGGGAAAGATTTGATGGTGTGGTGAGAGACGATAGCAGCCGAAAAGACCGAACCAGCTTTAACCGCAGAGAT
>JBKJPO010000570.1:0-7577 GCA_046595095.1 Chitinophagaceae bacterium | reverse complement strand
GCTGGGTCACCCAAATAAAAATTGAACCCTTATCAGTAAAGGCTTTCAACAAATTTTTGATGAAAAATTAAAAAACCCAGGAAAACAGGAGTAAAAAATATAAATTAGTTACTATTGATAAGTTGGTTGAATAACTTCTTAGATCTCCGTGTAACTCCGAGAAGAGCATCAAGGAAATTTCGATATCTCCTTAACGGCTGCGACTAAACGATCAGCTTCATCCACAGAATTATAATAATGTGGCGACACACGGATCGTCCAGGCAATTCTCTTTTCATCAAAATCGATAACTGCATAATCGCGAATGCTTACTGCTACGTTAATATTCTTATCTCCCAGGATTTTTTTTATTGATGATGGATCTGAACCTTTTAAATGAAATGAAACAATTCCGGCGAGCTCTGTTCCCTTATCATGAATGGTAACATTATCAATTTCCTTTAGTCCGATTCGGATATAATTTGATAGGAATTTCACCTGCAGCGCAATCTTATTAATATCTACATCGAGGCAGTAATCTACTGCCGCTTTTGTGCCTAACATCAAAGCATATGCAGCTTCCCAGTCTTCAAAGCGGGTTGCATTTTTACTGGGAGTGTAGATGTTATCACTTATCCAATCGGCACCCCGCATATCAATGAATAATGGTTCCAGGCCTTTATCCAAAGTTTTCCGGGAAATAAAGAGAGCACCTGCCCCCCGTGGACCCCGCAGGAATTTCCTTGCAGTAAAACTCAGGAAATCGCATTTAATTTTTTTTACATCAACAGGTAATTGGCCTACTGACTGGCAGGCATCCACGAGATAAAGAGTTTCGAATTTCTCGCATAAATCCCCGATATACTGTACGGGTTGAACCAGCCCTGAATTTGTTGGAATATGAGTAACAGCAACAAGTTTAGGCTTATATTTTTTTATACACGCTTCCAGGCTATCAAGATCTACTCCACCCAATTCCAGGCTCTCAGCACGAACTAACTTTGTACCAAACCGTTTTGCGAATGCCAGGTATAATATCTGGTTTGAAATATAATCTTCCCGTGTAGTTAAGATCACATCATCTTTTTGAAATGGGATTGACGAGAGCGCCCTCGAAAATGAATCAGTGGCATTTGCTGTAAAAGCTATTTCAGTTGAAGAGCAATTCAATAATTGAGCAGTGCTATTATAAAATGCGTGGATACCATTTTCTTCTTTATCCGCTGCTTCATAACCACCTATCTGGCTTTCCAGTTCAATGTGATTGATTATTGCCTGCTTTACCATTAGAGGCATTAAACTAGCGCCCGCGTTATTGAAATGAGTTTTTTCAAAACAGGCAGGCGTATCAGTACGAAACCTGTTTATTTCTTCCGAAGTAAAAATCGATTCCATGTTGAAATATATGAATTATGAAATAAAGTAGAAACTAAGGCACTAAAAAATTTCATAATTCACCATTCATTATTTACTCCCGGTAATCTCGTACATAAATTGCAAGCTCGTTCTTGCTCGCGGGGGTAGATAATAAGTTATAAACCTGTGGGAAATTATTTCTGTCCACAACCGAACGGTAAGAAAGTTTTGCAACTTCTAACCTGCTCTCTTCTGCATTTATCAAGGCTACAAGTTGGTAAACCTGTTGGGCAGAAAAATAATTATTAGGATCTCTCAAGACATTTTTTATTGAAGCAACTTTCAAAATCTGGAGAAGATTATTTTTAATATTTTGTACAAGCTGTTCAAATGAAGCTGATGACATTGGAGTTTTTACATTTCCCTGAACATCTACTGCTATCTGCCAGCCCCGATCACGAAGAAATGCATTCAAGGCGTCTTTACTGGATTGTGTAGGAAAGAGAGTGTATAACTGGGTGAAATTAAGTGTATCCACAATTGATGCATATGACATTTTTGCAAGTTCAAGCCTGTCGCCTTCATTGGTTATTTGTGTGAGAAGCTGGTTGACCTGGGCTACGCGAAAGTAATTCGAAGAATTACGAAAGGCATCATTGATTGTTTCTCCTTTAAGCGATTGGGACCATTTGTTGCGAACATTTTGCAGCAATGCATTGAAATCAGGATCACTCATCGTCGTTCTCACAGTTACATCTCCCTGGAATTTCCAACCCTGAGTGCGCAAGTATGCATTTAATTCATCCCTTAAAGCTTGAGTACTCAATAAAGAATAAAGCTGGGTAAAATTTGAGCTGTCTGTAACTGCAGGGTAGGCGATCTTTGCAAGATCAACCCTATCGTTTTCTGAATTGATCAATTTTAGCAATTGCAGCACCTGGGCTGTTCTAAAATAATTATTTTGCTTTTTAAAAGCTTCACTAACCGTTTCGCCTTTTAGTGATTGAGACCATTTATTTTTTACATTTTGTACCAGCAAGTTAAAATTATTTTCACTCATTGCAATCTTTGCTCCCACCTGGTAATTATCATTTATATTCCAGCCTTTTGATCTAAGGAAATTATTGAGTTCATCTATACTGGCTTGAGATTTAAAAAGATCATATAGCTGTTGAAAATCTCCAACATTCGTAACACCACTATACGAAAGCATTGCAAGATCCAGTCTATCAGCCTCACCATTTACAAGATTCAACAATTGCCTTACTTGCACCGTGCTGAAATAATTCATTGGGTCGGTAAATGCATCTTTAATCGTTTCACCCTTCAAAGCTTGTGACCATTTATTTTTTACTGAAACAACGAGTTGGTTGAACTTAGCTGTTGCCATTGGGGTTCTAACATTTACTGTGACAACCGGATCGCTTACGATTTTTTCACTAAATACAACGCGACCGTTTGGCCTGATTGCAATGTCCATATCATAACCAGCGCGGAGGTCAAAAGTTTTTGAATATACAAGAGGGTTCTTTACATTATTGAATTTTGGATTACCACTCCTCAGGCTGTAAATTTTGATCAAATGTTTCCCCACCGGAAGATTTTCCAAAGTGCCTGTGCTGCTTCCGTAGTTATCATTTGAATAAAAACTGGTTTCATCAATTTTGACGTGGAAATTTTTAGTCTTGTTATTTATACCTTTGAAATTAATGGTAACTGTTTGGGCAGTTTGGGCAAAAACTGACACAGTCAAATAACTGGCTACTAGTAGTGTTATGAACTTTTTCATGATGTTATTCTTCAAGTTTTGTGAAAACAAGGGTTAGTATCATAGCAGTTAAACAAAACTTAGACCAGTTTGCAAACCGAAACCATGGAATTGGGTATTACACATGGAATGGTCTTTGAATAGAAATAGTTAAATATTAGCAATGAGATTTAAAAATGGGCTTGGGGTTTTTATGTTCCTGATTATAATGTCTTGTAAGAATACCACCAAAGAGCCTGTGTTTTCATTCTATTACTATCCCGACCAAAATCTTTACTATAATGTCTCTAACTCAAATTATTTATACTCGTTAAATGGTGGTAAATCATGGGACAGCACTCGCCTCAACGCCGGTTCAGAACCAGCGATCGTTGGTAAGAAAGTATTGCTCACAGGAAATTCACCTGATATCTGGAAAGAAAATGCCTCGCACCGGCAGACTTACAACGGCGTGTTATTAGACTTCGAAACTGAGCAAATTAGCGGAGATGAGCTCGCAGATGTTTCAGAGAAAAAAATAGTTTTGCCAAAACGAAAGGAGGTAGAACAAATAGAAATCACCAGGCCCAGGAAAGACAATTTCTTCAATAAATTATTTAGAAAGAAAAAGAAGACGGAAAAAAAATTGTGATTTCTATAATTATCGCTATCGATTAATTACACTAAATTAAATTTTTTAAGTTCCCCGGTATGAAATCAAAGACAACGTTTTGGCAAAAAATGGGTATGCATGACTGGTTCCTCAAAAAGGGAATTGAAACTGATGATAAACCCGTTTCATTAACTCCCGATGATGTTTATAAATATATCGTTAACAAATTTGAAGAATCTATCAGCCATTTATCATTTGCTAACCGGGTGGTTTTTTACCATGAATATATCATCTGCTTTAATGTCAACGATTACGAAGATTTCATGGATAATAAAAAGGGAATTTTCGGGCTCATTATCCAGGAGTCTGTAAAAAAGTTTTACGTAACACTGAATCATTTCAAAATTCAGGGTAAGAATGTTGAGCCTTCAGGTAATAAATGGGTTTTCCGTTTTGTTTCCCATCCTGACTATGCGCGGGGAGATAAAAGTTTTATCGGAAAATTATTACCCGGCAATACGCATAAGAAAGATGAGAACCTTAGGGTTACGTTTATTCCCCGCCAAACCGGCATTGCGCAAACATTTGATATTAACCAGGAGATCCTGAAAGATTTTACTTTTTACAGCGAAGGTTATTTTGAAATCCCCTACCGTCAGGACCTGGTTTACGCAGATAAGATTTCAAGCACAGAACCCCTTGCCCTGGCACGTTTTGAAACCACCATACCTGATAAAGAATTCGCCGGAAAAAAACTAGAGTTCTTCATGAAGGATGAAGACATAATCGTTTCAGGAAAAGATGAAATAAAAAAGGAATCAAACATCTTCAGGATCCCGTCAGAGTGGGTGGGAACGCCACACCTGCGTATACGTTATGATAAAAACGATGAGAAATTTCACCTGGCCTCGTTTGGTGAAAAAACAATTTTGAATGAGCAGGAGGTCGAGCCGGGTAATGAAAGTAACCCGGTATGGGTAGACCTCCCTGTAAATTCGCGAATAGTATTGAATGGTATTGTTGGCATCAATATTTTCAAACCATAATTTCATATGAATGCAATCCTTTCAATAGTATTGGTCATGATAAGCCTCCTTTTGCTGGTAGCAAATTTCATAGACATAAAAAACTCGCATCATAACCATGGCTGAAACCTTTTTTGGAAAGACGGATCCGGGCAAACAGCGCCAAAAGAATGAGGACACATTTATTGCGCAGGCAGTAACAGGAACTGAATATATAGTTGCCTGTGTAATTGATGGTGTTGGTGGATATGCAGGAGGTGAGGTGGCTGCTGAAATAGCACGTAATACCATCATCGGGCACCTGGATAATTTGCCGGGAGATATTACTGCAATAATGAGGAACGCACTCTCTGTAGCAAATGATGAAATATTTAGTGAGAAGAAGGTTAACGCCAGGAATGAACAAATGGCTTGTGTAGTCACAATGACCATTGCCGATCCCGGGAACAATAAATTTTACTATGCGCATGTGGGCGATACCCGGTTATACCTGTTCCGCGATAATAGCCTGGTTAAAATAACAAGAGATCACTCGATAGTAGGTTTTCTTGAAGAGAGTGGCAGGCTCACCGAAGATGCTGCCATGCACCATCCTAAACGCAATGAGATAAATAAGGCATTGGGATTTGAAGAACATGTTTCCTCAAAAGCTGATTTTGTTGATACGGGTGAATCGCCTTTTCTTCCCGGTGATATCCTCCTGCTTTGTAGCGATGGTTTATCAGATATGATCGGGAGCAACGAGATAACTTCGATATTGAAACAGGCTACAGAGCTTTCAATAAAAGCAGCCGTCCTAATTGATGCCGCAAATAAAGCCGGGGGAAAAGATAATATAACGGTGGCGTTGATACGAAATAATAATGCATCAGTTCAGCACGTTGCTACTAAACCAGCTGCAGTTGCAAATAAAAATGGAACGGGCCAACTCATTGAACAGGCCCAGGTAAAAAAAAAAGAATCAAACCTGCAAAATGATCAAGCCATTCGCAAACCAGGTAAAGGCAGGAACCTCGTAGCCTTCCTTGTGTTTTTATGTATCGTTCTTGCCTGCGCGCTTGTTTGGGCAATACTAAAAGATTCAGCACTCCAACGTTATATCAACGATACTCCTGTCACTGAAAAAACAAGGAATGTAACAGAACAAAGATTCGCTGATAGCCTGAAACTTCTTAACGGTAATCTGTTTTCACTTAATCTTCCCGATAGCCAAAAGACAATCATTATTTCAGATACAATCCTTATCACGAGAGATTCAATGCATATTAATGGTAATGGGATCAGTTTGATCAGTGATTCGGCTTATCACGGGCCAGTTTTTGTAATGGGCCCGGCATGCTCGTACCTGGCTATCGAAAACCTGGATTTTCAAAACTTTGATGTCGCCATGATATTAAGAGAAAAAGGCGTGGGTTTATCGAATGTTCATTTTATAAATTGTAAAGTTCCGATTCTCTACCAATTCCAGTTTCCATTTAATGGAGCTATTACAGGCAGATTGGCTGATACATTATTTCACTTCAGGGACTCAGTAATAAATTAGCACAAGGCAGTATGCTTTTAAACAGAATAACTAGTAAGGGCAGGAATATTGAGAGAGTTTTTTTATTACTGATCGCTATCGTGATGGGAATATTGTTCTTCCAACTTTCCCGGGAACTTAATAAAGATTTTGCTGAAGTACCGCGCCGCATTAGCGATGGCACGATGATAAATCTAAACTTCGACCAGCCTGGTGAGAGAATGCGTGCGCTACTCATTAAAGGTTTCTACTTTGAAGATAAGAAAGACATTAATTTGATTGCAGCTGCCGTAGACAAAGGCAGGGCATCGCTAACTGAGCCAATTGATAATATTGGGGAATTAAATAAACGGCGTTATAATATCAATGCAGAAGAAGCATATGCTGTTGGCGGAAAATCATACCGGAGGAGAATTGAAATTTCCCGTGCGCTACTGGGATTTTCAGAAATGGATTCCATTTTTTATGAAAAGGAATTAAAACAACCATTGCAAGTTTCGGCTGGTACAGCCGTTAACCTGGGAGATCATAAAATTTCCGGTACTGTTCAGGTTTCTTCAACTCTACCTGTGCCTGGTGTTTTGATCAGGTTGCACATGATCGTTCCAAAAGATAATATTTTTAATAGTGAGGAGGTTGCTGAATCAGGTAACCTTGTAAAATTTGAAAAGGGTGTACGGAGGGTGATGGTTCCTGATTCTGCTAATCAACTCCGGCTGCAGTCATTTAGTGCATATGCAAGAACTGATGCTAATGGAAAATTTAGTTTTTCCGGATTACCTTCTCACACCGCATTTGAAATATTACCATTGCAACCTGGTTTTCAATTTGGCAGATCACAAGGTGTAAGCCAACTCGAAGAGGATGTTGATTTTACCTTCACACAATCTCCGCATACTTTAAAATTATTTTCAACCCAGGATTTCAATACGTTTAAGAAAGAGAAAGCATTTATCGTGAGGATGCCGGAGGAAGTTGTGAAATGGTTCTGGATAATATTAGCAGTATTTCTCGCTGGATTCCTCTTGCTTCACATTATACTTAACATAAGGTTTCCCCAGGCTGACCAATTCATTTTGCCAATCATTATGGTATTGGTTGGGCTTTCTTTTCTCACGCTCCTGAGTTTGCAGGATCCGTTAAGAGACCGCTTTTTAGCAAAAAATAGTGTGATTTATTTTAGCGCCGGAATTGTGGGAATAATAATACTAATGTGGTTCGATCTGCGAAAGTTTACTACAGATAGTTGGTTGTTCAGGCTTATTGTCTTTCGTAATGTTCCAGGAGCAGCAAATGGTTGGCCATGGGCGATTGCAGCTATCGGCTTATTGATTC
>JBKJPO010000005.1:0-3884 GCA_046595095.1 Chitinophagaceae bacterium | reverse complement strand
GTTGTACTAAACCTTCGGTAGTTTATAAGCCTCTCTAAGATTAAAGAGGCTTTGTTTTGCAAGAACTAAAAAACCTTTTATGCAAACAACAAAACAAACTACCGGACTGCGTACTGCAGCCAATGATTATGTAACTATTGTACAACAAGCCATCAACAAAGTAACAGGTTTTGAGCAACTGTACAAAGAGATGGAACGCGGCATTAATGTAAGCGGTAAAAGTATCAGTACGCTTACCAACTATTCGAGGCAGCTTGCACACCTGGCGCTGCATTACCAGCAATTGCCCACTGAACTCGATAGTGAGCAGGTACTGGACTATCTGCACCTGGTCAAGTCCAATGGTTCACCATCTGCTACCTTCTTTAAGTTTACAGTGTATGGTTTGCGCTATGCTTGTAAGCTACGCGGATTACCCTATCAGCAGTTTAGTCTTCCGGCTATTGAGCGCAATGCTAAGCTGCCTGTAGTGCTCAATGCCTCAGAAGTAAAAGCATTGATGAAGGTCTGCGAGCTGCTCAAGCATCGTTTGCTCATTGCACTTTGTTATGGCTGCGGCCTCAGATGTGCCGAAGTCCGCAACTTGCGTATTGCTGATGTAGATACCGAGCGTGGCATGGTGCATGTGCACCAGGGCAAAGGTAAAAAGGACCGTTGCCTTCCCATGGGAGCTATGTTAATGAGAGGTATTCGAACATACATAAATGCAGAGAAGCCCCGCAAATTCCTTTTTGAAGGTAACAACGGCGAAGCTTACTCGCAGCGTGGTGCACAGTGGGCCATTTCGCAGGCAGTAAAGAAAGCGGGCATTGTAAAAGAAGTCTCCCTGCATACACTCCGCCATACGTATGCCACACATCTCTTAGAACAAGGCCTTAATATTCTTACCATTAAAGAGTTGCTGGGTCATGCACATATAGAGACTACGATGGTTTACCTGCACCTGGCACAACCATCGGCAAACGTGGCTTTTAGTCCCATGGATACGCTCTACAACCCGGCTAAGTAATTGACCCCGGCTTTTGAAGTGGCTGATGTGCTTAATGCACATTGGCCGGAGGTGCAGCATAGCGGGCAGTATAACAAATGGCAATTGCGCACACTCGATGCTGTTAGGCGATGCCGCACGGCATCACTGGGCAGTCATATTGATGGCTGCACAGCATGTGGACATTTGCGCATAAGCTATAATAGTTGCCGCAACCGCCACTGTCCAAAGTGCCAGGGAAAGGAGCGGGAGAGATGGATAGAGGCAAGAGAAGATGAACTCTTGCCTGTACCATATTTCCATGTGGTGTTTACATTACCGGACTGCCTTAACCGCTTATGCCTCTATAAACCAAAACTACTCTACGATCTCCTCTTTAAAACCTCATGGAGCGTACTCAATAGTTTTGGCCACGATCATAAATGGTTAGGCGCACAAACGGGTATGATCAGCATACTGCATACCTGGGGCCAGACCATGACTTTGCATCCGCACCTTCACTGCATAGTGCCAGGTGGCGGATTAACAAAGCAGGAGAAATGGAAACATGCAAAGAGTGATGGCAAATACCTTTTTAATGTAAAGGCCATGAGCAAGGTCTATCGTGGCAGGTTTATAGCTGCATTGAAAGAACAGTTGCCTGAGGAGATGACCAAAGAATTTGTGAACGCTTTGTACAAACATAGCTGGGTAGTGTATGCGAAGCGGCCTTTTACCGGCCCGCAAAGTGTAGTAGAGTACCTGGGCCGATACACCCATAAGATTGCTATTAGTAATCACCGCATCAAAAACATCGAAGCCGGTAAAGTAAGTTTTGGCTATAAAGATTATAAGCAGGACAGTGTAAAAAAAGAAATGACATTGGAAGCCCTGGAGTTCATCCGGCGCTTCTCGCTTCATGTGTTACCTAAAGGATTTGTTCGCATAAGACATTATGGTATTTGCAGCAGCACCGCCAAAACTAAAAGTGCTCTGATTATAAAAGAGCAGTTGGGTGAACCGGTACAAGTACCTGCACCTGTCGGCAAAGCAACCCAAGAAGTATACAATCCAAAACAATGTCCCTGTTGCAAAAAAGAAACGATGGAAACGGTGATGCGCTTTAACCGGCGTGGACCTCCGCCCGATTGGAAAGAAATGGCAACAGATCTGTTGGAATGTATCAGCGTAACAGAAGAAGTATTGAAAAATGAGGCCGCATAATGCAGCCTGGCAGAGCTATGTATACAGATCAATGAGTAATGAAAAAATCAGAGAAAACTGGAATTAGAATATCAAGGCAGGTAAAAAAAAGATGAAAATACAGAGAGCCCAAACAAATCATGCATCGTCCTGAGTATTTGCAAAGACAGGGAATTCATTGAAAATCCAGCTCGGACAAATGCCCAATTGAAAATATAAAGTTGAAGTTAAGACTAAAGCTGAAAATTGAATGTCGAGCCCGAACCGCTGCTCCTTCTCCCAAATAGTAGCTGATGTTACATTGTTCATCCCTGCTTTTGCGAATACTTTTGTTATGTGCATGCCCTTTTCTGTCAGTTTTGTAATGGTTTTGATAAATTTGAAGTAATCGCCTTTTGTCTTGTCTATGCAGATCAATTATTTGCCTTAACCATATGTAGCATTCAAAACTTTTGATTTTTCATTTCTCGTAATGCCAGTAAAAAGCCTACTGCGAATAATATTGTAACGAGCCCTGCGAAATAAGGTATTATTTCAATCATTTTTCCGGTTGTTTAGAAGTTTTAAATAAATTCCGAATGCCAGTATAGATGGTACCCAGAGTCCAATAAATATGGCGGCGTTTGCTTCTCCCTTGAAATATAATACTTCAGAAAAAATAAGCGAAAGAAATGCTGCGATAAATAATAATTTATCCGTTGTTGTAAACTTTTTAAACATAATGTTATCAATTTTTTAAATTATGAATTACCTGAATGAACAATGTAAATATATTATAGAACGAACTTACACTTTTATTTTATCAGCAGTCTTTTTCCAAAATAACCAGCCATAGTATTGCACAACCCGATTATTTGGGATAAGGCAGCGACATGAAAAAAATACATGAATTTAGTATCATAAAAAACAAGGCAGGCAATGATTGCCAAAGACTATCTTTAACTTTTATCCTGATTACAAAACCTAAAAACATTAATATCGCCAGCCCTCCTGCAGAAATCAATAAAATAAGTTGCATCATTAAACCTACCAGCAGACCCACTGTCCACAATAATTCTAAAACTGCGGTAAGTTCTCCTGCTTTTTCAAGCCCAAAGCGTTTGAATTCACTTTTCATTTGTGGTGATGTGAAGTAAGCAATTCCATAACCCATAAAAGACAGACTTGAAATTACAATCAGGATATTAATTAAATTCATTGCTATATTAATTTTAGTGATACAGCTGCAATGAAAAGGCTTAATATTAGTAGCAATAACGAGGGTATGTGCTTTCGCCATGTATTGCCCACTTTGAAATGAAAATATTGTGCAGATAACATTAGGAATGCTATAATTAAGGAGGGAATAAGTACTAAATCCGGATACCAAATCCCTGCAACCAGCAATGTTGACAAAGCTATTTTAGCAGCCCCTACTATGCTACGGGTTAAATCACTTAAGCCATATTGGTTAAATTCCTTCACGATATTGTCAAAACGAAATATCCAAACAAATGCTATTGACAAAGCAACTATAACTTGAGCGATAATAGAGTAATTAGTCAATTGTTTTTGTTTTAATTATTTAAGGTTGTGTATTCCGGATTTACATGATTTTTAGTGTAGCGTTTTTTTGTGTTATTGGCTTTCCGCCGAAACTGAAGACTTTGTCGAATAGGGTTGCACATAACGTTTGCATATGTATAAAGGCAGGGAAATAAAATTACAAATGTTC
>JBKJPO010000339.1:0-3788 GCA_046595095.1 Chitinophagaceae bacterium | reverse complement strand
ATCAAGTTTACCTTCCACATTTTTAGGAGATGCCCAATTGTTCCATTTATAATCTTCGCTAATTATTGGTTTGTAGGTTTTGCCTGAAAGCTCGGCAGAGGTCTTTTTATCTTTCTCCAGGTCATCGAGATATTTAAGGAATAATATCCATGAGGTTTGCTCTACATAATCCAGTTCACTTCCACAGCCTGCGTCTTTATGAAGTATATCGTCAATGTTTTTGAAGGTTTGTTCAAACATGTTTCTAGCTAGTTTATTTTACAGGTAGTTACGAATATAATAAGCTTTTTTGACTTAGACTTCCTCTTGATGTGAAGGATCTTAGGGTAGAGAGCAAAGTGCTTATTTTTTTTAGAATAAAATTTTTTACCAGGCTTTTTATAAATGAACGCATACTATCTCGGACTAGTAGCCTAAATCCTCATGAAATCTAATCTTAGCCTGCACTGTATCGTGAAAGCTCGTAAAGCATTATCTTGCAGGACTTTTAATTATACTTATGAAATATTCCCTGGTTATCTTATTGCTTTTAATAACAATATCCCTCAATGTATCGGGACAAACTTCACAAGGGGATCGCAGATTTATATTCCCTGCCGAAAGGAAAGTAATGTTACTTGACAATGATTCCATTGCTCCCAGGTTTACGCCAACAATTGCCGAAATAGATAGCATAGATATTTACCTGAAAAAATATTTATATGGCAGATTTTTAGGACGCCAAAAAGGATTGGAATTTGACAGCTCCTATAGGCAATACGTTGGATTTTCAAAAGACGGTCAAAAATTTATTTATGTAAATGCTTCCTGCATTAAACCCGGTTATTTCGATGTAAATACTTATTTTCCAAAAGGTGGTGGCAAGTGTTATTACAGAACAAATGTGAGTTTACAGGATAAATTAATAAGAAATTTTTATTTCAATACAGTGAAATAAAAATGGTCGAGAAGAGATAACCAGCACCGCAATATTCTCTTACAAACAGGCAGCACCGTTGGTGCTGTGGTCCCCGTTACTATAAATCGGTGGCCATGGTTCGTGTCCACACCGAGGCAAGGCATCACACACAGCTTTTTTTAACCAGCACCGCAATATTCTCTTCTCCCGGAACTGCCATTGCAATACTGGCCTTCCCCATCTTAAAAGCTTGCTCAATATCGCTACCATCAGCCAATGCCTGGTAAAAGCCTACAGAAAATGCCAGTGAAGCAGTGTCTTTGACTGCCTCGTGCATTCCAATTACGTAAGGAATATGCTGCACGATTGCATCGGCCTGTTTCTTAGAATAACAGGCATTCAGAATCACGCATTTTACAGAAGTTGCAAAATTTGAAAATAAAAAACCAAGGGCCTTATCATCAACCAGCCTGGTAACTCCCGAATCAGTTTCAAGGCAAAGCCCTTCTTCTTCTCCATGTCCTGAAAAATGCACGATGGAAGGATCTTCCTGCAGTATAGCACGGGAAAGGGTACGCGTAGTTACAGCAAGGTTTATGGTGAAGGCAAATTTATCTCTTGCGGCTGATAACCCGATCTCTTCACGGATCTGTCGTGTTTCAGCACCAATTCGAAGGGGAGCAGTATCAAGTGGATTTGCAGAAATAAACAGGATACGGGTAATATCCGGTTTTGCTAATGGTGCATCCCTGCTGCCAGTATCCGTAGCCGTTACAACAATTTCTTTCTCGAGTATATCCAGGTCTTTGTTCCTTGAATCGATATGGATGGTGATCTTTAATACTATCGGATGATTACCACCTTTCAATGGTTCTACAGAAAAATGCCAGCTGGTCATTTCCCCGGGGAAAATGCCCTGTCTCTCGGTGCTAATTGCACCTATATTGAAATACTCGCCACCTGAAGGATCAATCATCCGCACACTCATTTCATCTGTAACACGGATCGCAGCATGCACACTCGATTCCCCGATTTTCATACTGGTAGATGCAACTTCATTCCCGGCAATATTAACCTTACAATTATACATCTTGCCGGTTTGCATCTGGCTGGGTATATCATATTCAAGCTGGCCTTCTCTCGACCTTGGCACGGCAGAAGTCGGTGCAGTAACGGGTTTCAGTCCATCTACAGGGAGTTCCTCCATCATCTTTTCTCCAGGAAAAGGAGATGCTGAACCAGAGGTCTCTATCATCTCGCCCGCACCGTTAGTATGTTCCGGAGGCATCGATCGGGTCTTGTGCATCTCAGGCATGGGCTCAGTCATCTTTGGGACTCGCGGAGCACCATATTTTTTATTCAGTACATCTGGTCTGCCATTTGCAGTTTTATAAATCCCATTTGCAAAATATGCCAGTTCCTCATCATCCTTCATTGCAGAAATTTCCGCTTTACTTATTCTCCCGGGTTCAGGATTTTGTAATCGTAGTGTTAGTGTTTTTGTTGTCCATCCCTTCGGCCTTCTTTTTTTCATGCCCCTCGTTACTTCAAGGCCTTTTTTATTTCCATCTTCGGTTTCATTTGGAAGGCCCGGTGCTGGTAAGGCTTCAAGTTGTAGTGCCTGCACATCAAAAACATCAGTGCTTATGATAAATTTCAGGTACTCTACTTCTTCAATCCAATTATAATATCGTGAAACCGGGTTGAATTCAAGGCGAAGCTGTGGATCACCATCATGTTTGAGTTCCACGCTGTTGCCGGGTTCCAGCAAAAGAACTGCTGGATTGAGAAAACCAATATCTGAGCTAAAATCTGATGCAAGATAGAGGCTGCTAACATATACGTTTACAGAACTTGTATTTGTAAGCTTCACCCTTATCGATCGTTCCCATAACCCATTTTGTTTATTATAAGTTACCAGGGCAATATCGTCCTGATCTAACAAAGAAGTCTTACCATCCTCAGCGATCATTTCAATTTTTACAGCATCTGCCTGCAGCTTATCAGCCATGGATTGATTGCGCAGATTCTTTAGAAACTCCCAATTTGAAATATGTTTAAGCTGTTTGGCTATGGTATTTGAAGCCCCTGCTTTTTTAATTTTTACAGGCCTGGTTAATGGCTTGAATTTTTCTCCTGGTCTCGTGAGAAAATATCTTCCATCCACAATACGTAATACATAATTAGCAGCAAACTCATCATCCTCAAGGCTTACTGACTTCGAATCATTTTCGAATAAAACATCCATTAGTTCCTCCACCTGCTTTAGATCTTCATCATTGTTTTCGACATGGAGTTTTAAAGAATGGGACAAGAGGCCTTCAACACTGCCATTATAAGATTTATTTTTAGATAATTGTGCATCCGTTTCTACTATGCAGGAATCAATTTCAATTTTATCAATCCGGCCTCCGAATTCAACGCCAGGCTTTTCAGGATCTGTAATAACAATTTTACCACCTTCTTCATTTATTCCATGTATTGCTCCAAGGGTAAATTTCCAACCCTTTTCTTCGTTATACACGAGTTCCCCCATTGCGGATTTTTTCGAGCCAGGAGAACGCTGAAGAAATATGGCATCAAGCAATTCCGGATCATTGCCTCCTTTATAGAGTCTTGGTTTTTGATCAAATATATTTTTTAAATATTGGCGTACCCGGCCATTCAAAGACTGGTAACTTACCTCACCTCCTGAAGCTTTTAAAACTTTAAACAGGGCTTTTGTAAATACGCCGGCACCTGAAACTTCCAACGCCGACTCATCAGATTCGCATGCAGAAAGTTGGATATGATCACCCTCCGGCAACATCTCCTTCTCTCCTTTATTCTTTAAGGCTTCATTTTTGATGGAGGAACTGAAAACGAAATGTTCCCATTTCCTCCTTGGGAA
>JBKJPO010000320.1:0-2960 GCA_046595095.1 Chitinophagaceae bacterium | reverse complement strand
GTTGTATTTACAAAGAATAAAGAGTGATTAACCCATTCGTCTTAATTATTTGATAAGACAAAAGAAAAAATAAAAGAGAACTTTGAAATAGACCAAATCTTTTCGCTATCAGCAGCAGTTTCGGCTTGACGAATAAAGCCAAGCTGAAGTTCCGGGCAGGACATTATAAAATCCCCCATCGGCAGCAATACTCGAGCGTCAGACCGTGAAAAAACTCTGTTCTTCTACAAAAACAATCTTCATATATTAATATAGAAGCAATCCTGGCGATTTTAAATTGAAAGAAAAAAACTACGCTGCGCTTAATTGTAAAAAATTGAAGGGTTTATTTTGGCTGTAAATCAATTTAAGGAGAGCGTTTTTTATGCCACAGACTACTTTTGTGTAATCCGGTGTCCAGGTGTTGATGTGCTGCATCATTTTATCAAAGCCAAGTATGTTTTTGGTTCGCATAAAATTGTAGCAAACCATGATCAGGCCACTGCGTTCTGCGTGTTGTAGGCTACTTCCACAATAGCTTTTGTAATGAGTATGCTGCGGCTATCGGTATCAGTGGTGCTTATCTGTTTATCTTCTGTGGCATCTAACTGCTGCTGAAGACTGCCATATTTTATGGTACGCTCTTTTAATTTTTTTAGGCCCTCTGCTATCTTTTCTTTTTTTATGGCAAGATCATCTTTGCCTCCGGATGCTCTTTCTTCTGTATCAACTTCATCAAGCTCACTCAAATATTTTGCTGTTTTATCTTCTATAAACTGGCGGTGCTTATCTATCTTTTTTTGATTGAAATTATTCTTCTTACTGTTTACTGCTTTAAACTTGCTGCCATCTATACCGACGGTTGTTTTGCCGAGCAGTCCTGCTTCTGCAAGAAACTGAACATAGAGTTTAAACATCCATTGCAAAGGCTTTGCATGCAGCTTTCTAAAGTCTGCGATGGTATGGTAATTTGGTTGCAGTGTTTGCAGCAGCCACGAAAGTTTACTGTTGCGGCGGCATTCCTTTTCAAGCTTGCGGCTGCTACGTATCTTGTTTAAATAGCCATACAAATAAAGTTTTAAAAGCACCGCAGGCGGATACGGCCGGCGGCCTTCGCTTTTATGCACTGTGCCCGTGAACCCTAGCTTTTGCAGCTCCAGTTTATCAATAAATGCATCTATTAATCGTACCGGATTATCTGCACTTACCTGGTCATCAAGGGTAGCAAAATAAGTCTAACTCCGGTTGTTGGGTTGTATAAATTGCATGAAGTAATTTACCCAAAATATTACAGGTACTTGCTAATGAATATGCTCATAGTGTGTATATTTATGGAGAATGTTTTTTCACAAACTCCCGTCTGTGCGTCATGCTATATGACAAATCGTTTTTTATTGAATTATGTTGTATTAACCTCAATTTGTTAAATTCGGACAATATAAATGCACAAAATGGAAAAAACAATACTGTTTCCGACAATGGCTATATGCTTTCTTATTTTTTTAACCCAAGAAACACAAGCACAAATACAAATGGATTCATTAACTACTGTGAGCAAAAAAGATTCAACGCTGAAAAACAAATTAAAGTTTGGATTAGGCGTTGGTGTAAATTTTGTTGGAGGTACAAACTTGAGTTTGTCTCCAAATCTGACTTACCTGTTAACTAAAAATTTTTCAATAGGCGGCGGACTGCAGTTTAATTATGCAGGACTTAAAGACATTCAAAAAACTACTACATACGGAGCAAATGCTCTCATTTATTACACGCCGGTCAGGCAACTTCTTACTACATTGGAATTTTCTGAATTGCATGTGAGCCGAAACTCATTGATTACAAATACAAAAAGTGAATTCTGGGAATCTGCTTTATTTATAGGTGCGGGTATTCAAATAACCGCGAAAATTTCTTTAGGAGCTAAATACAATGTGCTATATAATAAGAACACGAGCGTTTATTCACGCCCTATAGTTCCATTTATTAATATTGGCTTCTAAGAATGACAAAAATAGAATTGCAGACTTGGCAGCACGAACGCACAACATGGTTTGCCAAAATACGGGCTGACGGAAGGTCTCTTCAACTTTTTTCAGGACGGGTCAACTCTAAACTAAAACCCACAATGCCTGCAACCTGACCAGCCAACGCACAAAAAATAGTTGATTTAGCTGTGGGGCTACAGAACCATTTTTTCGCCAACACACATGCAAACAACTTTTCTACTCAACCTTATTCAGGATGAATTATCTTAGTCAACTAATAACAGGATTTATTAACTAAACCAGTCAACTTTTTTCAGGACGGGTCAACATGGATTACCCTCATTTGTCGACCTCATAGTTGATATCTTTTTCATACATTTTTTTTAAAATAACGATATAGTTTTGAACAAGCATAGCACAAAAACCATTTGTTGTGGGGCGCATCTAATGTTTACTCTTCCTGTTTTCAGGTGAGTATTTCAACCACCATTTTCTAACTGCTCCTGTGCTGTCCAATATGACTTTGCAAGCTTTAGTGGAAAAAATAAAAGACATGATAAAACAAGGGAACTTGAAAAAATTAAACGAAATCTCTTGATATTTTTACCCCCTGCCGCTAAGAAAAAAGGCTTCGTCGGGCTTGCAAAGGCCAACTATTCAAGGCCAACTATTGTTTGAATTTATAAGAAAGGGTTTACACCGTTCTTTTAAACTATTGTTCCCTATTCATTGACTCTCGGCCTGTGTATATCAGTTACCAGCAAACGCACAGTAGTATTACCAATATTTTTACCTGAATGCGTGGTAGTTGCATTGACGAGTCCGGCACCTGTTGGTAAGTCTAATACCTGGCGGCCTGCCCCTTCTGTGGTAATCGCTATTTTTCCTCCCTGGACTGCATATAAAGTATGGTCAGGATGTCTATGCAGAGAGACTGAATCACCCGGTTTCAGCGTCACTTCAAACATTTTTATACCGAGAGTATCGCCAAACTTTTTA
>JBKJPO010000298.1:0-3891 GCA_046595095.1 Chitinophagaceae bacterium | reverse complement strand
AAAAAATATCAGTGTACGAACATTGAAAGATTCGCAGAAAAATATGGTGACATTCAGTTTCATAATAGTATTTGTGAATTTCCTTTTCCTTTTGCTCGGGGGCCTTTTATATCTTTTCGCCGCCAGGAACGGGGTTAGCATCATAGGCGACGATCTTTTTCCTACGGTAGCTTTACAATATTTACCCGAAGTGATCGGCATCATTTTTATCATCGGGCTTATTTCAGCACTTTTCCCCAGTGCCGATGGTGCCATTACAGCGCTCACCTCATCTTTCTGCATTGATATTCTTGGATTAAAAAGAGATAAAAAAGAAAATGTTGCCATACCGGCACATACAGAAAATCTTTCAAAGACATTTGAAGAGACCACTGAACGACAAAAGATGCGGACAAGACAAACTGTACACCTTTGTTTTGCCGTGCTTTTTATGTTATGCGTAATGATTTTCAAAATGATCGACAACAAATCGATCATCGGTGTAATCTTGAAAATTGCAGGATACACTTATGGCCCCCTGTTAGGCCTGTTTGCATTTGGGATAATTACAAAACGCAAATTAAAAGAAGTACTCGTGCCCGTGGTATGCCTCGCATCCCCCGGCTTATGCTTCTTGTTGGAATATTTCCAGTCTTCCTTATTCGGGGATTTTAAGATCGGGATTGAGCTGCTGATCCTGAACGGGCTAATCACTTTTATCGGCCTCTTCCTGATTTCGGAAAAAGACCAACTCGCTAAACGCCTTTAACCGGTATCAAATTATTAATGTTGCGTGATGGATATAATACACAAGCTTGCTACTGCGTATGCTGAACAATTCACATCGCCAGAGACAGATTTACAGGCAGCAATAAGTACCGCAACCAGCATGCATCCGCATGCGCAAATGATGAGCGGGCATGTTCAGGGCAAATTGCTGGAAATGCTCAGTTGCCTGGTAAAACCATTACGGATACTCGAGATTGGAACCTTTACAGGCTATAGTGCACTATGCCTCGCTAAAGGCCTGCAGCCCGGAGGAATTTTACACACCATCGAATTGCGTGAAGAAGATGCTAACACTGCCTTAATAAATTTTAACAGGTCAAAATATCCTGATGCTATAATTTTACACCGGGGGAATGCGTTAGATATAATTCCCACGCTTGATGAGGATTGGGACATAGTATTTATTGATGCCGATAAAGTGCATTATAATGAATATTACGAATTAACTTTGCCCCGGCTTAAAAAGAACGGGTTACTGATTGCTGATAACGTATTATTTCATGGTGATGTGTTAAAGGAAACGATATCCGGCAAGAATGCAAAAGCTATCCATGCATTTAATCAACATGTAGCGGCTGACAAAAGGGTAGAGCAGGTTCTGCTAACAGTCAGAGATGGAATTTCAATTATCAGAAAATGTGAATAGACCGGGGATTCCTATTTATCATTCCAAAAAAATCGAATAAAGTCTAAATTATAAATATGCAAAAAAAAGTATTTTTTCTTTTGACAGTTATTTGCCTGCTTAACCTGCAGATTCTATACGCGCAATATGTTTCAAGAGAAGAGTACGTTCAGATGCACAAGGACCTGGCAATTCGTGAAATGAAAAGAATGGGGGTTCCTGCGGCAATCAAACTTGCCCAGGGAATCCTTGAAACAGAGAACGGGAATAGTGTACTGCTAAAAAAATCAAATAATCATTTTGGAATAAAATGCAAAAGCTCCTGGACTTCGGGGGGTGTAAGCCATGATGATGATGAGAGAGGGGAGTGTTTCAGGGTGTATAAAGATGCTGAAGACTCATACCGTGATCATTCAAATTTTCTTCGTGGAAGTGAGCGTTATGCATTTTTATTTAAGCTGGATCCAAAGGATTATAAAGGCTGGGCTTATGGCTTAAAAAAAGCTGGGTATGCTACCAATCCCAGGTATCCTCAAATGCTCATTAAATTTATCGAAGATAATAACCTTCAGCAATTTACCATGGAAGGCGCCGGCGAAGTACCAGTATTTGATCCATCGAAATATAAAGATGACCCTGAAGAAAAAATTGTATCACGCGAAACAATAAACGCAGTATCTCCTTCGCAAAACCTGACCATCAATGGCAGCAAAGCAATATACGCTGAGAAAGGGACCTCATTACTTGCTATTGCGACAAATCATGAGATCAAGCTTGAAAAGCTGATGGAGTATAATGATCTGCTTGAAGAAGGATTGCTTGACCAGGGACAGTATATTTTCCTGGAAAGGAAATCAAAGGAAGGTGATAAGGATTATGTTGTATTGCAGAAGGATGAATCTCTTTATGATCTTGCACAGAATAATGGGGTGCAATTTGAGCGGGTGCTTGAATACAATGGGTTTGCAGAGGACCAGCAGGTTTCACCAGGTATCAGGATATTTCTTAAACCGGGCAGAAAAGACGTATCGGTTCTGCGGGATAAATCAACATCGTCTTCATCTTTAAAAGATATAGCTGTTAAAATGCATGCAGTTCAACCAAAAGAAGGTTTGTATTCAATCTCCAAAAAATTTGGCGTTACAGTAGCCCAGCTTCGCGACTGGAACCAGCTTACCGATGATAACCTCAGGGTTGGGCAGGAACTGATTATATCAAAATAAATTTATGTTGATGCAGGTCCACGACAAGAAGTTTATTCCTTACATTTCTGCAGCTGAGATAGATACGCAGATCAAAAAAATGGGAGCACGCATTAATGAAGATTATGCAGACAAAAAGCCATTATTCATAGCAATTCTCAATGGCGCATTCATGTTTTCCTCCGACCTTTTTAAAGAGGTAACAATAGAAGCAGAGATATGCTTTATTAAGCTCGCATCTTACAAAGGAACTAAATCGACCGGGAATGTGATTACTTCCATAGGGCTTGATATCCAGCTTGTGGACAGGCATGTGATCATTCTTGAAGATATCGTGGATACGGGCAAAACGCTCTCAGAATTTTTACCACAACTCTATAACCAGCAGCCTGCCAGTCTTAAAATTGCAGCACTTCTACATAAGCCTGATGCACTAAGGCACCCGATTACCGTTGATTATTGTGGATTCAATGTGCCTAATAAATTCTTGTTAGGATTTGGACTTGATTACGATGGGTTGGGAAGGAATATTAAGGAGATATACCAACTTGTAGATGACGATATGGGGGTTTAATCAATTCCGGATTTATTTAATAATTTGTACCTGGCCCAAATAATGATTTATCCTGGTATAATTTGTACCAGCAACCAGTCATGGATTTAATGGGTTTAACACAAATGAAAGGCAACGTTTCTGACTTGCAGGTTGTCATTACAACAGGTAATTGATATATTACAGTATAGCCGGCGCAACATTTAACCCCATTGCTAAAACTTACCACATACCTGTTGCTTACATTTCTTTCTGTACAACTGTGTGCCCAGAACTATATCAGGGGCGAGGTAAGAGATGAAAAAAATCAGCCGCTACAGAATGTAAAGATCCTGGTTCATTCCAATAAAATGTTTTTTTTCTCCGGTGAATCCGGTGGATTTTATATCGGGAACATCGCACCGCTTGATTCACTTACTTTTAGTTTATCGGGCTATGAGAATAAGTGTACCAAAATACGGTCAGGTCAATATCAATCTGTGAATCTCAGGGTCCTGCCCTCAAATATTAATAGTCAGAAACCAAAGCTCATCTCTATTACGAGGGACATGGAACAAAAGAGTTTCAGGAATGTTTTTTTCCAGGATGAATCCTACAGCAACCTGATTGAAAACGATTTTATAAAAGCCCAAAAATACCCGAATACGGGTTTTGCCATACATGTGGACAAAGCTGCGTATAGTAATATCCGTCGTTTTGTTAATCAGAAAAGTATAGTCCCAAAAGATGCCGTTAGGATTGAG
>JBKJPO010000284.1:0-8005 GCA_046595095.1 Chitinophagaceae bacterium | reverse complement strand
ATCAATAGTTTCTATTGGCAGCCTTGCTGCTAAGAATCCCCTGCTTGTTGAAGAATGGATAGACCATTATGGTGAGGATAAATTTATGGTGCGAGCGGATGTGCTAAATGGAAACATTAGGATAGGTGTCTGGCAGGAAGATGCCGAATTGGGTGTATTCGAATTTATCTATAATATGATCGGCATGGGTGTAATACACTTCTTTTGTACGGATATCGCTGCTGATGGAATGTTGAAGGGGCCATCGTTAAAATTATACGGGGAAATAATTGAAAGGTATCCCAATATCAAACTAACGGCAAGTGGGGGTGTAAGTAGTATCGAAGACATTTATGTATTAAAAGCCATGGGTTGTTCTGGAGTGATAATTGGAAAAGCGATTTATGAGAAAAAGATTAACCTCGAAGAATTAGTGGCGATTAAATAGAATCATTTCTCCGTGGTTCTCTGTGTAAACTCCGTGTTACGCAGTGTAATTTTTTTGTGACACAGAGAACCACATAGTTTACACGGGGAACCACGGAGAAGACAAAGAAATTAAAATGCTCCGGAAAAGAATCATCGCCTGCCTCGATATCAAGAATGGCAGGACAGTAAAAGGAATAAAGTTCGAGGATATCCGTGATGCCGGCGACCCCGTGGAATTAGCCGCATTTTATGCAGAACAGGGTATTGACGAACTTGTATTTCTTGACATTACAGCTACAAATGAAAAGCGGAAAACCCTTGCCAATCTTGTAAACAGGGTTGCATCAACAGTAAATATTCCTTTCACAGTTGGGGGCGGAATTTCTACTGTCGAAGATGTACGCATCTTGCTGGATAATGGCGCAGATAAAATTTCGATAAATTCAGCAGCTATTAGAAACCCATATCTTATTGAAATGCTTGCGGGCGAGTTTGGAAGCCAGTGTATTGTTCTTGCCATTGATGCAAAAGCTGATAATCTCAAATCATTTGTTTACCTAAATGGAGGGAGAGTAAAGACAGAACTGGAAACATTGCCATGGGCCCAGAGGGGTGTTGAACTCGGGGCAGGGGAGATATTGCTAACATCGATGGATCACGATGGAACAAAAAACGGTTTTGCAATAGAATTAACGAACTTACTTGCTTCTGCCTTACCCATTCCCGTTATCGCTTCGGGTGGTGCGGGGAGTATGCAGGATTTTAAGGAAGTTTTCGAACAAGGAAATGCAGATGCAGCTTTGGCTGCGAGCATTTTTCATTATAAAGAAATTAATATTCCTTCGCTTAAACATTACCTGGAACAAAATAGTGTCCCGGTACGTATTTAGGCAATCGGCAGTAGCAAGTAGCCAGTAGCCAGTAACAAGTAGCCAGTAACTAAAAACAAGTAATAAGAAACTCAAAAACGAGCATCCCAAAACGAGAAACGAAAAACCAGAAACGGGAAACAGTAATCACAAACTCAATTAAACATGGATATAGACTTTAATAAATATGCTGATGGGCTTGTCCCGGTAATTGTACAGGATGCATCAACTGATATAGTATTGATGCTTGGCTTTATGAATGCAGAAGCATTTGAGCAAACAAAAATTTCAGGTAAAGTAAGTTTTTATAGCAGGAGCAAAAACAGGTTGTGGGTAAAAGGCGAAAGCAGTGGGAATTTTTTAACCGTTAATGAGATCTTGATTGATTGTGATAAAGATACGATCCTCGTAAAAGCAACACCAACGGGACCAGTATGTCATACGGGTGCGGATACCTGCTTTAATGAAGTAAATATCTCGAATGATTTCCTCGATGTACTCGAACAGGTAATCAGGCAGAGGCAATTTGATGATTTCAGCAATTCCTATGTGGCATCATTATTCAAAAAAGGAATTAACAAGATGGCACAAAAGCTAGGAGAGGAAGCCGTGGAACTTGTGATAGAAGCCAAGGATGATGATAGCAATAAATTTTTAAATGAAGCCGCAGATCTTTTGTTCCATTATATGGTCATTTTGCGGGCAAAGGGTTTTGGCCTTGATGATGTGCGTGAAGTATTAAAGACAAGACATGAAAAATACAGCTGATCTCGCTTGGAGTGATTGCCATCGACAAGATTCTGGTATTTATTACCTGTTCAATAACCTCGCTTTTTGAGCTAGGTATTCTTCCTGGGTAATAGCACCTTTCTGCAATAATTCAAATAGTTTTTCTATTTCTGCGGATACTGCCACATGCGATTGTGTACCCTGCTGTAATGCAGAAGGTGCCTGGAAAGCATTGCCCATATTGGCTTTTATCGCCTGTGCCAGTTGTGTTGCCTGGTTGGTGATTGCTGAGTTTTTGTATTCTTCCTGTGCATGTGTAATGGTATCCTTAAGTAATTTTGGATGATGAATAAACCTGTATGCTGTATCGCCCATCTCCGCGGCGGTTTGGATACTAACATTTCCATAACCGAAAATGCGACCCGACAGGGTTTGATCATATTCAACGTTATTGATCTTATCTAATGGACTTTCTTTTGAACGCCTGCTGATAAATCCATGTTCGTCTATCACCCGCATATTAGTGACAGCCCAAAGATTATGACGCCAGTCCAAGATTAGATAAAGCGGGTAAAATGCAGTAACGAATGAGATGATCAATGCGATGACAGGGTCCACAAACCAGAACAATATGACTGTGAGTGCCACCCATCCCAATATTGGCAATACCAGGTTGATCCAATGCTGCCGGATGATCAACAATAAAGTTTCATCTTTTTTAAGTTCAGATCTCATGCACTAATGAATTTAAATTATGGCTTAATATTCTCTCCGAAAAGTATTCCCTCACAAACATACTAAACCATATTGCATCTCAGCATTCAATTTAATTGCTACCAGATCCTTACGCGTAAACTGTCAGCCCGGTACATTTTATCTCCTGGCCTAACTCCGAATGCTGTAAAAAATCCTCTACGTTTACGAATGGACGATTGACGCGGTATTTGGCAGGAGAATGAACATCCGACATTAAAAGATTTTGAAGGAGTTCATCTTTAGTATGCCCAAGCCAGCCCAGGGAATAGCCCATGAAATATCTTTGTATCGGTGTTAGGCCCGCGATCTTTTCACCTTTCTTGAATTGTTCTGTTTTTTTGAAGGCATCGAGACCAAGTAAGATACCACCAAGATCTGCAATATTTTCTCCCAGTGTAGCTTTTCCATTTATGTTAATTCCTTTCAATGGTTCGTAAGCATTGAACTGCTCGATCATTACTTTTGCCCGGCGATTAAATTCCACTTCATCGGATTTGCTCCACCAGTTTTTGAGGTTCCCTTTTTCGTCATACTGTCTTCCTTCATCATCAAATCCATGAGTGAGTTCGTGCCCGATGGTAGATGCACCGGCATTTCCATACACGGTTGCATCATCGAGGTCCTCATCCCTATAACCGGGTACGGCAAAGATTCCGGCGGGAAGCACGATCTCGTTATTACTAGGATTATAGTAGGCATTATAGGTTTGTGGTGACATTTCCCATTGGTCCCTGTCAACAGGTTTGCCGAGTTTGTTTATATCATGATTATGCCACCATTTATTTGTGGTTATTAAATTCTGAGCATAACTCTCCGTACCAATTTCCATGGCAGAAAAATCAATCCACTTATCCGGGTAACCGACTTTTTTCTTGATAGCAGCAAGCTTAAGCAGCGCTTTTTGTTTAGTGCTATCGGTCATCCATGTTAGCTTTTGGATTCTTTCCTTATACGCTTCTCTGATTGACTCTACGAGATCGTCATAACGTTTCTTTGCTTTTTCGTTAAAGAACTCTTTTACATACAATTGTCCGAGTAATTCGCCCATTTCACTTTCTTCACTTTGTAAAACACGCTTCCATCTGGGACGCCTCTCCTTAGCACCACTCAACAGTTTATTAAAATTAAAAGCTTCGATTCCAAAAGATTCAGGTAAGGCATTTGAGTAACTTCGAACTAACCTGAAGCGGAGATAATTTTTCATAACATCCAGTGGAGTGGTTTTTAAAACTTTATCCAATCCCTTATAAAATTCTGGCTGGCCAACGATCACCGAGTCAACCTTTTCAGCCCCGATACTTTTGATGTATGCTTTCCAGTCGATAGAGGATGATAATTTGCCCAGGTCGTTTATCGCCATTTTATTATAATTGGCATATGGATCTCTCAGGTCCTCAAGTTTGCGGGAAACAGTGGCGAGTTTCATTTCCATTGCCAATATTGCAGCCGCCGCATTAGTTGCTGATATAGAATCCTGGCCCATCAACTGGAGCATTTTTGAAATATGTTTCGGGTAGGCCTTCCTGATATTCGATGTCGATGAATCTGTTTTAAAATAATAATCACGGTCAGGTAAGCCTATTCCACCTTGCCAGAGTTTATAAGCCATCAGTTCACTATTTTTATCATCCTGGCCTACAAAATCACTGAATAAGCCCCCAACGCCGATCATATTGAATTCGGCAATTGTATTAATAAGAGAGTTGATATCGGTGATCGCATTGATCTTATCAATGTAGGGGTTGAGTGGTTTTATCCCCAGCGATTCAATCTTTGCACTATCCATCGCTGTAATCCAGAAATCACCAATCTTTTGCGACGCAGTTCCTTTTGCAGCTTTTTCTTTTGCAGCATCTTCATTAATCGCCCGGAGCCTGGTAAGATTCTCTTCCACTACAAGGTTTCCGATTCCCCAACTGCTTTGATCATTGGGAATGGCATTGGCTTTTATCCAGCCTCCATTTGCATAAAGAAAGAAGTCATCCGCCGGTTTCGACAAGGTATCCATGTTACTCAGCAATACATCCACAGTTGGTTTTACGGTTTTTTGATCTGTATCCTCATTGCATGAAAATAATGCAAGACTTGCGCAGGCTATCAGCGTTAGTTTTTTCATTAATTTTTTTTATGGATAAATGTATGGGAATTTTTCTGAGAAAAAAGAGAAGAGAGTGGTGAAGGGTAAGGGTTTGGGGAGAATGGAGGGTAAAGGGAAAAAGTTAGTTAAGGTTTGGAAAATGTATAGTTTTACAATTCTCTATCTTGTATTATGACGCCCGAGCGATATCAACGACTTACAACTGTACTAAATAAACGGCAACCTGATCTTGCCGTAGTTTTAGAAAATGTTTTTGACCCGCATAATGTTTCTGCAGTTATGCGAACTTGTGATGCTGTAGGTGTTCAGGATCTCTTTATCCTGAATAATAAAATTCCACCACATAAGCAATGGGGTTACAGGAGTTCTTCTACGGCTAATAAATGGCTGAGCATTCACCAGTTTACAGATGTTGATAGGTGTTTCACTGATCTGAGAAAACGCTTTGATAAAATATATGCCACCCACCTTGCTGCTGATTCAGTAGAATTACATTCTATTAACCTTACAGAATCGCTTGCACTGGTTTTTGGAAACGAACGAACAGGTGTAAGCGAAGAAGTCATCCATTTGTGTGATGGAAATTTTATCATTCCACAGGTTGGCATAATTAAATCCTTGAATATCTCTGTGGCTTGCGCAGTAAGTTTGTATGAAGCTTACCGCCAAAAAAAACTTGCCGGTCATTATGAATTCCCGAAAATGAATGGAGATGAAAGAACGAGATTGAGAGAGGAATGGGGATTTAGTGAGGAAGAATAACATTGCGGGAACGGGGCGGCCCACACGGCAATCATACCTACACGGCGGTGCTACGCACATGACGTTCCCCTGGAATGCAAGGTCAAAGATATTCCAGGTTTACGTCCCAGAGGGATGATATGTCGGTAGCAACCGTTGTCCCAAAAAATGAAACTACACGCTCCGGTTCGCATCAAAATTCTCTAATTCCTTAGAGACTGCATTAAGCAAAGTAGATCCCAGCGCGCCATCGATTACCCTGTGGTCGTAGCTTAGGGAAATGTACATCATATGCCGTATCGCGATACTATCGCCCTGCGCAGTTTCAATTACTACGGGCCTTTTCTTGATTGCACCCACTGCCATAATCGCAACCTGTGGTTGATTGATTATCGGTGTGCCCATGATGCTTCCAAATGTTCCAACATTGGTTAGCGTAAATGTTCCGCCAATGGTATCGTCTGGTTTTAGTTTACCGTTACGTGCTGCATTTGCTAAACCATTTACACGTTTTGTAAGCCCAACCAGGTTGAGCTGGTCTGCATTCCTGATCACTGGTACAATCAGGTTTCCTGAAGGCAAAGCAGCAGCCATGCCGATATTAATATCTTTTTTTACAATTATCTTATCACCGTCAACACTGCTGTTGAGCCATGGATATTTCTTAATGCAACGTACAATGGCTTCGATAAATAAAGGTGTGAAAGTAATTTTTTCACCTTCTCTTTTTTCAAATTCCTTTTTCATTTTTTCACGCCACAGTACAAGGTTGGTAACATCACACTCTGAAAAACTTGTTACATGTGCGCTGGTACGTTTACTGTCTACCATGTGTTTGGCAATCAGTTTGCGCATTCGATCCATCTCAATAATTTCTACATTACCCTCATAGGCAACGGGGAAAGGTTGATTACGGTCAGGGCTAGCCGATTCCTGCCCGTCTTCATCAGTGATCACAGTCATACTTCGTTGTGCAGGAGCTGAATATATTTCCCGGGGCTCATCAAATGTCACCCCACCTGATTTCTTCTGCTGAATATATTCTAAGATATCTTTCTTGCTTACTCTTCCATCCAGGCCTGTTCCCGGAATTTTTTCAAGTTCAACCATGCCTACATTCTCATTCGCGGCGATATTCATTACGAGGGGGGAATAAAATCTTGCTCCACCTGTATTCTGTTGTACGTTTGTTGGTTGAAATGGAATTTCCTCTACAACCCGGGCTTCTTCATATTGATGCTTTGCAGGCTGTACCGGCGGAGTAGGCTGTTCGATTTGAACATTTGAATCTGCCAATACCTTAATTCGCGCAATTGTAGTACCAATCGGCACCACATCATTTTCTTTAAATAATATTTCTTCGATCACGCCTTCTGCAGTTGAGGGCACCTCGCTATCGACTTTATCTGTTGCAATATCAAGAACAGTTTCATCCTGGCGCACTTTATCTCCCGGCGCTTTATGCCACTTGAGAATTGTGGCTTCCATTATACTTTCTCCTAATTTGGGCATTACCAGGTCAACAAGTGACATATGTACAAAAGATTTTATGAATAATTATCGTCTCATGGTCTCGTCATTGCGAGCGAGGCAAAGCAATCTCCACCGAGCGGTCAAAGGTAAGTAAATCAACTTTATCTATTGAGCAGGATTTATTGTTGTTTGAATGATGAATTTCCTAAGTAGATTGAGCGCATTGGTTGCTGTGAGCTCTATATTTCTTGAGCGATCAAACCTGAAATGCATTTTTAAAACATTATTGTCAATTTTGTTGCCCACTGCTATCCATACCGTACCTACAGGTTTGTCATCTGTACCGCCAGCCGGGCCCATAATGCCCGATACGGCGATGCCAAAATCGGAGCCTGTAGCATTGAGGACGCCATCGAGCATGCAGAGAACGGTCTCTTGGCTTACCGCGCCAAATTTTAATAAAATATCCCGAGGCACATGCAACAATTTTTCTTTTACGTCATAATCATAAGCAACAATACTCCCTTTGTAAAAAGCTGAAGAACCCGGATTAGCAGAAAGCAAGTGTGCTATATAACCACCGGTGCAACTTTCAGCAGTAACAAGGCTTTGCTTATTTTTAAGTAATAATTTTGCAACTACTTCCTGCATTGATTCATCGACATTTGTTACCAGGTGTTCGTTCACCAGTTCTTGTAAACGCTCAAACAATTGCCCGATTTCGGTCGTAACTTTTTCTTTGTCAAATCCTGATGAAGTGAGCCTCAGTCTTACCATTCCATAATTGGGCAAATAAGCAAGCTTAACTTCGGGCGGAAGCGTGAATTCAAAATTCAAAAGCATATCGGCTAGGATTGATTCACCAACTCCGGCAGTGAGCAAAGTTTTATGTATGATCACCGGCAATACAAATTTTTTCTGCAACGCTTTT
>JBKJPO010000455.1:0-5459 GCA_046595095.1 Chitinophagaceae bacterium | reverse complement strand
GTTTTCCTGCGGTTAGATGTGTCACGATACACTTCTACAGAATGATCCGATTGATTTAATAAATAACAATCAAGGTCGCCATCGAGATCATAATCAAAAAAGGCGGCCTGGGTAGAGAAGCCGGAGAAATTGAGACCATATCCAGCTGATTCTTCAGTAAAAGTATTATTACCATTGTTGATGAATAATTCATTATGCCCAAGCAGGTTTAATTTGCCAGCCACAACACAAACATAGATATCCAATAATCCATCGCCATTTACATCAGCCATGGTAACACCGGTACACCAATCTGAAATACCTGCAATGCCTGCACTGGCTGTAATATCCTGGAATTTTAGATTGCCCTTATTAAGATAGAGTTTGTTTCCTCCTTTGCGATTGGCAGTGAAATAAATATCCTGGAGGCCATCATTATTGATATCCCCGATAGCCACACCTCCTCCATTATAAAAGTAGAGATAATCAAGAATACCAAGCGAATCATTATCGTGCACATCATTTACAAATGAGATGCCGGTAACTGTTGAAGAAAGTTGGGTGAATAAACTCTGTTCTTTGTTTTTACATGAAGCAAAAACAAAGACAAACACAGGCAGAATCGCTATATGTTGTTTAATTTTTTTTATAAATCTGCAAAGACTCATTGTTTCGTGCAAATAAAATATAGGTTTGCTTTTTTGCGCTGTGAATTAATTTTATATCCCTTACTTCTTCCTTTACTATCATTCCCGTTTGTACATTAGGAATGAATTTGAATTGATTATTCCCTTCACCCCTGAGTAAAATACTGTAGCTGGCATCAAATCTTCCCAACTCCGGCTTTAATCCAAAAAAGTTGCCTCCAAGTAAAATATCTTTCTTATTGTCTCCGTCATAATCAAAAACAATTATGCTGAACACAGGAGAAATTTGTGCCCTTAGGGGTAGTGCCTTCCTGGTAAAATTTCCTTTACCATCATTAATAAAAATGGAGGATTGAAATTCCTCAGCAACTAACTGTGATGATGATTTTAATTGTTCGCTAGTGAACACCTCGCTAATATTTTTTCCGGCGTAGGTATTATAGTATAGAAATTTCTTTTTGAGGGAAGGGATTTGCTGAGTCAAATCTCCACGCAAATTAAATGGATAGTCTTTCCCATCTGTTTTATAATAAACCGGAACACATTCTGTTTGTCCATTCTTATCAAAGTCACTTACATATAATTTCCCGGGTTTATCCGGGCTCACTTTAATCTTACAATTGATTCCCTGGTTACCCGCAATAAGATCAATATCTCCATCATCATCAATATCTACAACCTGTAGGGTATTCCACCAACCGGACGTCTGGGGTAATTTTATAGGCCCTGTTAATTTTCCATTCTTAATTTTTAAAATCGTTATGCTCATCCAATCCCCTACTAGAACTAACTCAGGCATTTTATCGCCATTCACGTCAATCCATTTTGCATCCGTCACCATTCCTATATTTTGAAGCATTGGGGCCAAATCCCTGGTTACATCAGAAAAAAAACCTTTGCCATTATTTTGTAAAATATAGCTTTGAGGAATCAGCCCATAAGAACCCGGAACACTTCTCCCTCCTAAAAAAATATCAAGATCCCCATCGCTATCAATATCTACAACCCGTATACAACTTGCATTTACCGAGATCCCTGCAAAGCTACCAGTAGCCTTTGTAAAATTGCCTTTACCATTATTAAAGTATAAACGGGGAGCCAGGGTGTAGGAGCCAATCAAATCTTCATTACCACCAGAAGCCGCAAGCAAGTCCAGGTCTCCATCTCCATCTACATCTGCCAATTCCAATCCAACATTTTCATAAGCCTTATCAATCTCAAATGCGCTTTGAGGCAACTGAACAAATTTACCATTTTGGGTTTGGAGAAAAAGGCGCATAGTATCTTCTTTGGCTCCTCCCATGATGATGTCTTCCAGTTCATCCCCATTAATATCGCCAACTGCGATCTTAGGGCCTTCCGTGGAAATCAATTTAGGAATTAAACGTTCCCGGTCAAAGTCGATGAAAGCATTTTCATGGTGTGTGTAATCGCCATAAATTGTTTGCTCCGTTACAGGAGAGAAAGCAGGTTTGGGAAATGCTGTTGCTGGTATAAATATTTCATTTGCATCTGATTGATGAACTTTGATTTGTTGATTAGCTTTTACATTTTTCAATGTTTGTTTTTTCAGATCGGGCCAAACTATAACCAGCGAGTCAAGCTCTGAATAATTTCCAAGTCCAAAACAAAGTACAGGATCTACACTACTTTCAAACCCTCGTGCAGGCTGTTGTTGCAAAAGATATACATTTCCTTTTGCATAGGCTTTAAGTACAGAACCATAAGCCAGTGTATTTTTCCCTTCGCCTTGCAAAACTATGCGCAAATATTTACTACCCGCTTTCTTTTCAGCATTATTCCGGTAAATAGAAGAAGTTACATTTATATTATTCACTACAAGATCGAGGTCACCATCATTATCAAGATCACCATAAGCTGCACCATTACTAAATGAAGGTTCTGCTAATCCGAGATCGTATGATTGGTTGGTAAATAGCAGATTTTTCTGATTGATAAATCCGTAACTGGAAACAGGTGTTGAAGGTAACTTATCCAGGAATTCCTTCAGGTTGAACTTGCCGCTTTCACTCACTTTGCGTCGTGTTTCGGCATCCTGCAAAAAGTCGATGTAATCCTGGTTTGTGAGGTCTTTATAAATGCCGTTGCTCACGAAAATATCTTTCCATCCATCGTTGTTGAAGTCAAATATCAAGGCTCCCCAACTCCAGTCAGTTGCGTTAACCCCTGCCAATTCAGCTATTTCAGAAAAGGTGGAGTCACCATTATTTAGCTGGAGACCGTTATGTAAAAATTGCCGGTGAAAAGAACCACGGACTTTTGAATTAAAAAAATCAAAATCGTCAAATCTCGTTGTTGTCTTTAACCTGATATCACTTTCAGGAAGCATGTCGGTACTAAAAATATCCACCAGCCCATCATTATTAATGTCGGCCATATCAGCTCCCATGCTGCTTTGAGAGGTATGCTGTATCCACGAATCTATCACCTCTTTAAATGTTCCGTTGCCATTATTTATATAGAGATAATCCTTTTCAAAAAAATCATTGGAAACGTATATGTCAGGCCACATATCATTATTTACATCTCCAATAGTAACGCCCAACCCAAATCCAATAAGGCTACCATAAATTCCGGCAAACTCACTAACGTCAGTAAATTTATTATCATCATTCCTTAATAGTTTGTCTCCTGCCAGTGGATCCCTTACTTTCCTGATCTCCCGGTTAGTAATTCTATCCACCGGAAAATAAGAGTTGTTTAGCAGGTAGCAATCAAGGTCACCATCAAGATCGTAATCGAAAAAAACAGCATGGGTATGAAATCCGCCCGGATCTGCAAGATTATATTCATGGGATTTTTCTATAAAAGTCCCGTCATGATTATTAATAAAAAGTTCATTTTCCCTTTTATCACCCATTACATTTCCCGAATTACAGACATAGATGTCAAGCCAGCCATCACCATCGATGTCGGCCATTGCAACTCCCGTACTCCATGCCATCGTTCCCCCTACGCCGGCCTTCCCTGTAATGTCTTCAAATTGCCAGTTTCCTTTATTAAGGAATAATTGATTTTTGCTTTGATTTGAAGTAAAATAAATATCGGCAAGTCCATCATTATTAATGTCACCAATCCCAACGCCACCTCCGTTGTAAAAATTACGATAGTTAAACACATTCATCATACTATCATCAACAACAGTATTAGTGAAATGAACGTTAGTCTCTTTTTCTGATAGTTTTGTAAAAAGCGGATCCGGGGGAGGAGTATATGATTCTTTTTTATTTTTACAAGCAAGAAATGCAATAGATAAAAAAAGGATTAAAAAATAGTATTTCATGACTTGATCTCTCAAATATATTACAATGTAAATCATTATTGTCCGACTAAATTTGGGTTTAAAAACGGTATAACTCTTTGCAGGCAAAGGTTACACGTTCAAAATTTGTTGTTTCAAAAACCCGGGTAGTACCCCTGTCTCTTTTTAGGTAGCAAAAGCAAAGGATGCATTATGTGTTTTTCTCCATGCTTTATACGTGTCTTTTATAAATTCCAGTAAGGCTACATAGCTCATCAGATGCAGCCGGATAACAGTAATCATGTTGGCAAATGATTTTTTGGTAGCTGCCTTTTTGCGTATTATCACCATTAGCAACTGAGCTATCAGCACGCAATACACCTGCATCTTTATTGCATTGGAACTTTCTCCCCAGAAATAACGCAGTGGAAAATTCTGTTTTATTTGCTTGAACAGCAGTTCTATCATCCATCGGTTTTTATAAATGGTTGCCACCTGTGTTGCAGGCAATGTAAAATTGTTGGTAACAAATACGTATACTTTTCCTTCCTCAGTTTTGAACATAATGCGCCTGAGTTTTAAGCGTTGTGTTACCGCCCCGTTCTGCTTGACTGCTACTGTAATATATTGTTCCTTCAACACTCCCGTAGCTTTTTTCTTTTTAGTTTTATCTCCCAGCACTTTAGTGACATGAAAGTCGGCGTTGTCCTTCATGCGGGTTACAAACCATATCTTTTGGTCTGTCCATTTGGCGAACTGATGATACACCGTATAGGCTTTATCAAATACCAGCCAACTGTTAGCTGCCAGTTTCAAATGATACAGGAACTTACGGTCATGCTCTCTTGCTTCAGTCATCCTTACAAATTCTGTGACCCCACTAAAAGCGTCCATCATTGCATGCACTTTTAGGCCCCCTTTTTTTCTGGCACCATCTAGCCGGTTACGGCCCACGCCTCTTAGTATTTCACTGAACAACTGGATGGTACTGCTGTCTATAATTTTCAAATTACGGATACTTAACCCCTTCAACCGGCTGTCCGAGATAAAACTATGATACTGCCTGAGCAATCCTTCATAGATAGTTTCAAATGCCAGATAACTTCTATTGTTATTGGCATCGGAAAGCGTACTGCGGGCAGGCGCTTTATCTAAACCCAGATGCGATAACTTGCCTTCACAGGCTAGCATGCCTTCGCACAGCTCCCGCAGACCATTACAATAGCTAAACACGCCATATAGCAAGCTTATCAAATGAACCCGAAGCGGCAATTTCTTATAGTACCGGTTGGCATCATGTTTCCTGTTTGCTTTCTGAATCAAAGAACTCGGTATTACATCTAATATTTGTGATAATACCGGCTGTCCGACAAAACTTTTATCTTTACCCATCAGTTATGTTTAAGTGTAGTACCTCAAACTTAACTAATATGGGTGGTTCGCAAGAACTGCCCTTTTTTATAATTTTCGATTTAATTTAGTCGGACAATAGTGAAAAACAATATCAGATTTTTCATATGTCTTTTTGTACATAAGACACTTTTTTGATCCTTAGCGCTGCTTATATGTGA
>JBKJPO010000185.1:0-10581 GCA_046595095.1 Chitinophagaceae bacterium | reverse complement strand
CAAAAATCGTCACGGATTTTATTATATGCCTGTGAAGTGGTAATGTCTGTAAGATATTCTTTCAAAGCGCCAACGTTGGGGTCGATGCTCATACAGTTGTCATTGAGGATAATCAGGATATTCGAATTTTCAATGCCCGCATGGTTCATCGCCTCGAAAGCCATACCTGCCGTCATGGCGCCGTCACCAATAATGGCTACGTGTTGCCTGTTTTTTTCCCCTTTATAATGAGAGGCCATAGCCATCCCAAGCGCTGCGGAAATTGATGTGGAAGAGTGTCCTACTCCAAAAGTATCATATTCGCTTTCTGCGCGTTTTGGAAAACCACTCAGCCCATTGTATTTCCTGTTTGTTGGAAAAATATCTCTGCGCCCGGTAAGTATCTTATGCCCATAAGCCTGGTGGCCAACATCCCAAACCAATTGATCGTATGGTGTATTGAAAATATAATGCAATGCAACTGAAAGTTCAACAACGCCAAGACTCGCGCCGAAATGTCCACCGTGAACACTCACTACGTCAATGATATATTGCCTTAGTTCATTACATACCTGGTGAAGATGTTGCCGGTCGATTTTTTTAAGATCATCAGGTGAATCAATTGTTGATAAAAGTGGTCCGGGCAAAATCTGCATTCGTGATGTAAATTATCTGGTAAAATTAAGTTTTTTAGGCTGCAAAATTAATTAAACAATATTTAAGAGTTAAGGTTCAATTAGATAGATTAAATCAAGCCTTTAGTGCAAATTGCCGTAGATTCAGTATAAGGTCCGGATCAGGGCTGTTTGCCAGGTACTTAAATCTTTCACTGAATTTGCATACACCGGGATAATCTCCTTCCCATTGCCCGATTTCTTCGATAACCTGGAAATGAAGATGTGGTGGCCAGTTTCCATTTTCTGCATTTGCTTCACCGAAGTGAGCAAAAACTTGTCCCCTGGTTATATACTGTCCCTCCTGTAAACCTGCGATATCTTTAACGCTGAGGTGGCCGTATAAAGTATAAAAATTAATCGTATCGATCTGGTGTTGCAAGATGATTGTAGCACCATAATCTCCAAAATGATCATTAAACCTGAAACTATGCACCATACCTCCAATTGGGGTTCTAACTGGTGTGGCCAATGGGCCCCAGATATCTATGCCAAGATGTAGTCTCCTGGGCTCTTCACCGGGGAAACTGCCATCGAATACATTGCTCCGGGAATACATTGCCCGAAGTTCATTGTAACCGCCAATAGCATAGCGGGCTCCAGCTTTTTCCCGCACTGCATCCACATAATTACCCAGCATCTGCGTATTTGAAAAATCGAGGCCATCCAGGTCACTGTTTTCTTCGTTAAGATCAAGATGAACCAGTTTATCCTTTAAAGAATTAAAATCAACTACCGGGCTGAAATGTTTCGTTGACCCCCTGAGTTTTTCCGCTACAATTGAAATGGTGCTGTTCATCGCTGGTAATAAATTATGTTGCAAGGTGACGTAATTTTATTGTTGTAGCAATACTTGTTGTCCATTTCACAAAAAATTGTCTAACATAGCTCCATGATGAAAGCCATAACGTTTTACACCGCTTCTATATTACTCACCGCGATATTTTCATATTCACTGAGGGCATTCATGCACGAGGAATGGCTTTTGTTTTCGATGAAGACGATGCTTATCCCATGCTTTACCTGGACAGTGCTTATCATCCTTGCATGGGTAAAATTACCTGGTGATAAACGTTTGGGATTCCTACATGTAAGTGGTTTGATTTGTTTGTGGGGGTCAGTGGTTCTGGTGCCTTGTGGCATCTATAATTTCAGCAGTTCATCTCCGCAACTTATCTTTTCGGTAATTAGCGTCTTCTCTTCTGTGGTAATAATGTCCCTATTGTTTTACCTGCTCCTGCCGCAGAAAGATTTGAATTTATTTTGGTGGTGGGCCTTCAATGTATTGATCTGCATAAATATGGTGTTCTTTTATTTTTCGGCTAAGTATTGATTTTTCTTCCACGGAGAAAAATGTAAAAAATTTACACTACCACATTTACCATCTTCCCTTTTACAAAAATGATTTTTTTGGGAGATTTCCCATCAAGCCATTTTTGAATCACTTCGTTTTCCACCGCAAGTTTCTCCACTTCAGCCTGTGAGGCATCAAGAGAAATGTTGATGGTCGTCCGGAGTTTCCCATTTACAGACACGGGGTATTCTTTTGAAGATTCAATAATAAATGCTTCATTGAATTGTGGGTACGGCGCATCTAAAATACTTTCCTTGTTTCCTAACTCATGCCATAGCTCTTCAGCTATGTGCGGAGCATAAGGGGCAAGCAAGATCAACAATGATTCAAGAATTTCTTTCTTATTGCACTTTAATTCTCCAAGTTCATTTACACAAACCATAAAGGTGCTTACAGCTGTATTAAAAGAAAAGCGTTCTGTGTCTTCAGTTATTTTTTTGATCGTTCTATGCAAAACTTTTAACTCAGCCTGGTTTGCTGCTTCCACTACCCAGGCTTTTCCTTTAACGTCATCAAAAAATAATCTCCATAGTTTCCTCGTAAACCGATGTACACCTTCGATTCCTTTGGTTTCCCAGGGCTTGCTCTGTTCTACCGGGCCAAGAAACATTTCATACATTCGGAAAGTATCTGCACCATATTTCTCAACTATAACATCTGGGTTAACGGTATTGTATAAACGCTTACTCATTTTCTCGGTAACCATTCCGCAGATATATTTTCCATCTTCAAGAATAAATTCAGCATCATGGAATTCGCTCTTCCATTTGCGGAACTGATCAAGATCAAGCACTAGCCCATCGCAAAAATTTACATCCACATACAATTCATCGGTTTCAAATTCAGCTTTAAGGCCTGCGGATATAAATTTGTTCATACCTCGCACACGGTATACAAATCTTGAAGATCCCTGGATCATTCCCTGGTTTACCAGTTTTTTAAATGGCTCATCGAAACCAATCATGCCGAGATCGTAAAAGATTTTGGTCCACATCCTGCTGTAAAGTAAATGACCTACTGCATGTTCGGTACCGCCAATATATACATCAACCTGGTTCCAGTAATCCACAGCCTGTCTTGAGGCGAATTCTTCGTTGTTATGTGGGTCGGCATATCGGAGGAAATACCAGGATGAACCAGCATAACCGGGCATTGTGTTTGTCTCTCTCTGCAACCCAGTTGTATTCACCCATCCAGGAAGATTAGCCAATGGCCCCTGCCCTTCCGGTCCCGGCGTGTAGCTATCTACGTGAGGAAGTACCACCGGCAACTGCTGTTCCTTTGGATCAAGTCCAGTTGAAGGATCATTGATAGCATAAGCAATCCCATTTTTATACACAATTGGAAATGGCTCACCCCAATAACGTTGCCTGCTGAAGCCCGCATCACGCATTTTGTAATTAACCTTTGGTTTGCCAATACAGAGCTCTTCAATTTTTTTATTGACTACCGGAATCGCATCCTTCATCACCATTCCATTAATAAAGCCGGAATTTTCCAGGATGGCTTCTTTAGTGGAATTGGCTTCAGTATCATTAAAAAATTTCCCGATTATATTTGTGATAGGGATATCAAAATGTTTTGCAAAATTGAAATCGCGCTGATCACCACAAGGCACCGCCATGATGGCTCCTGTTCCATATCCTGCTAAAACATATTCCGAAATCCACACCGGGATCTTTCTTCCATCAAAAGGATTAATAGCAAATGCCCCGGTAAAACACCCTGTGATTAATTTTACTTCAGACATGCGCTCCCGCTCACTTCGACTCCCAACATATTCAAGATAACCAGCAATCTTCTCTGATTGCGCATGGGTTGTTATTTTTGAAACCAGTTCATGCTCCGGTGCCAGCACCATAAAATCTACACCAAAAATTGTATCGGGCCTCGTGGTATACACTTTTATTAAATTATCCTCATCATCTTCAACTAATTTAAATGAGAGCTCGGCGCCTTCCGACTTTCCAATCCAGTTGCGCTGCATCTCCTTCATGGAATCACTGAACTCAACCCGATCCAGACCTGAAAGTAACCGCTCTGCATATTCTGTAATACGTAGGTACCATTGGCGCATTTTTTTCTTTATAACCGGGAAGCCCCCACGCTCACTAACCCCATTCACAACTTCATCATTAGCCAAGACGGTTCCGAGGCCCTCACACCAGTTTACTTCACCATCAGCTACATATGCCAGCCGGTATCGCATTAATACTTCATGCCTCTTATCTTCATCAAACGCTTTCCATTCAACTCCCGAAAAAACCAGAGTTTCATTATCGTGAATCAACAGCCTGTTCCCATCTTTTTCAAAAATGCCAATCAACTCTTCAATTGGCCTTGCTTTATTTAACCGCCGGTCGAACCAACTGCTAAATATTTTCAGGAAAAGCCATTGGGTCCATTTGTAATATGCAGGGTCGCTGGTTCTCAGTTCCCGGCTCCAATCGTAACTAAACCCGATATTGTCAAGTTGTTTACGAAAAGTATCTATATTTTTTGCAGTAGTAACAGCAGGATGCTGCCCGGTTTCCAATGCAAATTGCTCAGCGGGTAATCCAAAGCTATCGTAGCCCATGGGATGGAGTACATTAAATCCCCTGATTCTTTTGAATCTCGCTATAATATCGCTTGCAATATATCCCAGTGGGTGACCTACATGCAAACCCGCGCCACTTGGATATGGAAACATATCCAGTACATAATACTTGGGCTTCAACAGATTGGTCTCAACCTTATATGAACCATCTTCTTTCCATTTCTGTTGCCAGTATTTTTCTATTTTCCTGAAATTATATTCCATAAATAAATCTATTTAGCCCGGTGTCAAATAATGCTATTGCAACATCTTCCAAGCTATAATTTTTGTGAAAGAAATGTTATTTACTCCTTACAAAAAATGATTGACTACCGAATAAAAATATATTAGCAAGTCGATCGTAGAAAGGCAAAAATACTAAACCTGTACAAAATGGATTATTTTTGCTTTCATACCGGTAATTTCCTGTTGACTTAACTTTTATAATTACATGGCTCAATTTGGCAAAGCTTCTGCAAAGCGTGGCAAACCCTCTTATGTATACGCTATAATTGGCGTTGCCCTGGTACTCTTCTTATTTGGAATATGTGGCTGGATTTTTTTAAATATCCGGAAGACGGGTGATTATTTTAAGGAAAGTATCCAGGTACATGCATGGCTCGAACGAACAGCAAACAAAAAGCAGGTAGATACTTTGCAAACTTACCTGGGCTCATTGCCCTACATTAAAAACGTAGAGTATGTAACAAGGGAGAAAGCATTAGAAAAATGGAATACGGAAAATGATACTACCTGGAACAAGTTTCTTGATAATAACCCACTCCCGGAAAGTATTGATTTTTATGTAAAAGCTGCATATATGCAGCATGATAGCTTAGCCAGCCTCGGCACCGATCTCGAGAACAGGTTTGGTGGCGTTATCTCTGAATTTCAATATCCTACTGAAACTGTGGCATACGTGAGTAATTTTGTAAAAACCGCAGCAATTTGGGTGCTGGTTTTCGCAGTGATCCTTTCTATTCTTGTGATAATAAGCATTGATAATACTATCCGGCTTGCAATGTACAGCAACCGCTTCCTGATCAAAACCATGCAGATGGTGGGTGCTACACGATGGTTCATTGCAAAACCACTCGACATCAGGGCTATCATAAATGGGCTTATCGCTGCTGGCATTGCAATCCTACTGCTTTCCGGTTTTATCGCACTTGCCGAAAAATTTGTCCCATATTTCAACGCCTTACACGATAATACTAATGTAATGCTCCTATTTGGCGGAATCATCATTCTTGGCCTATCGATAACCTTGCTCAGCACACACAGGTCTGTTCTGAAATATTTGAAGTTGAAACTAGATGATTTATACTAAACGATTCTAAGTAGAATAGCGTGCATCCAGGCAAAGATTGCTTTCAACTAAAATTCCGTAATATTGCAGCCTTAATTCCAGTAATGGCACAACAAAAAAAAACAACACATACTACTCAGCCGGTTAAACCAACAGTAACCAAACAGCAAACGCCTGCACCAATATTATTTTCAAAAGAAAATTTCAAATGGATGCTTATTGGGCTTGTTGTAATGGCTATTGGATTTTTTCTGATGACAGGAGGGAAAAGCGATAATCCAAATAATTTTGATGTGAATAGCGTATACAGTATTACTCGTATTACTATTGCACCAATCCTCATCATTGCAGGGCTTGTGATTGAGATTTTTGCGATAATGCGCAAACCAACAAATAACGAGGCCTGATTGAAATAAACAAACTTATGACCCGGCGATGAAGTATATTCATCGCTTTTTTTATGCAGAAAAAGAATTTTAAAACATGACATTAATTGAGACAATCATAATCGCTGTTGTTGAAGGGCTTACTGAATTCTTGCCCATATCGAGCACAGCACACATGGCACTTACTGCAAACCTCCTTGGTGTGGTGGACAAAGAATACATTGAATTGTTTATTGAAAATATTCAGTTTGGGGCGATCTTATCCGTGGTAGTGCTTTATTATAAAAAGTTTTTCGATTTCACTAAACTCGATTTTTATTTAAAACTGATGGTTGCAGTTATTCCTGCTATCATCATTGGCCTGGCAATGAAAAACCTGATCGGTGAAGCATTAAAGAGTGCTCTCTTCCTATCGCTGGTAATGCTTGGTGGTGGTATTGTACTTTTATTTGTTGACAATTGGTTTAAACACCCGGTCGTTCATTCAGAACGGGAGATAACTTATAAGCAATCCCTCATCATTGGTTTTTTCCAGATCCTCGCAGTTGTTCTTCCCGGGCTTAGCAGGAGTGCTGCATCCATTATTGGCGGAATGCAGCAAAAGCTTGACCGCCGAACCGCTGCAGAATTTTCTTTCTTCCTTGCTGTGCCAACACTTTTCGGAGCATTTGTATTAAGTATCTATGATACTTACAAACATCATCCTGCATATCTTGAAGGCAATAGCCTCAATATGTTGATCGTGGGGAATGTAGTCTCATTCATTGTTGCACTTCTTGCCATAAAGCTCTTCATCGGTTTTCTTAAAAAATATGGCTTCCGGGTTTGGGGCTATTACAGGATCATTGTTGGAGTGATTTTGTTGATTCTAATATTTACCGGCTTTTTGAAATAGCTTCTCCTGCAATCTTCATAAATGGTTACTACTGATTTTTTTCAAAATACTTAATCCGGAAAAATTAAATTATTTTGATTCACCAAATCTATTCATGCAGGAAACAGCGGTTGATAAGAATATTCGCGAATGCCCGGGTTGTCATAAACCTGGTGAGGGAATATTCTGTATGCATTGTGGTGAAAAGATGAAACCGGAAATCATAACTGTAAGAAACCTGCTATCACAGATCCCCGACCTTTTGGATATAGACCATGGTTTATTTTATACGATTCGAACCATGTTTTATCGGCCCGGCCGGGCGCTCAGGCGTTACTTTGCGGGTGATAGGGTAAGACATTATAAACCTATCAAGTATGTATTATTCCTTGGCACTATCTCCACAATTATAATGGCTTATGTTGCCCAGTATGAAGGTCCACAGGAAACTCTATATACTGATAATTTCAGGGGAGGGGAAGGCATGGATAAACTTTTAAATGAGTGGAACACGGTGTGGCTTATGTTAGGATTTCCTTTATTAGCATTGGTAAGCTGGAAATTGTTTGCAAAAAGACCCTATACCTTAGGAGAACACATCGTAGCAAATGCATTCCTTATGGGCCAGTATGCATTTGTATCGGTACTTATTAATCCTTTATTTATGCTAGAGAATGAAACTCTTGCATTGAATGTTTTCCAAGTTGTAATGTGGCTCTTATTCTTTTATTATGTTTATGCTTTCTATGATTGGTTTTATGGATTGAGAACATTCATGGGATTGCTAAAATCTCTTGGCGCTGTAATTTTATGTTTTATGGTTTTATTTATTGGGATACTATTTATTGTACCAATCGTGTACTATATAAAGCAGGCTTTTGGGGGCTGATTTAACTTAACCTATGGATAGCATAACCGAAACAACACCTTTGTGCCCCGCGTGTAAAATACCTGGTACAGGTAAGCTATGTGCAGCATGCGGCGAAACACTTTACCACAAGCGAATTACGCTTACCCAGCTCCTGAAACATATACCGGATGTATTTGATCTTGACCATGGCTTAATTTATACAATCCGCAGTTTTCTTACCCGACCAGGCAAGGAGATCCATGAATACTTTGCCGGAGACAGGTCAAAACATTATAAGCCATTGAAGTTTATACTTTTTATCGGGGGTATAGTCACGCTGCTAATGATAAATTTTAAAATTGGTAATGGGAGTGAACCAACTGCATTTGAAAAGTTTGAAACGCAATGGAATTCTGCAATATTAATATTTCAATTTCCCGTGATAGCATTGTGCACCTGGCTCATATTTAGAAAGAGAAAGTATAATTATGGTGAACACCTGGTTGCAAATGCATTCCTTATCGGAGAAGTTATAATGTTTCATATTGTTTTTTTTCCTGTATACCTTTTACTCAATAACAGCATAGGAATTAATATCATTTATTTTTTCTACTTGCTTTGGATTTTATCTTATTACACATATGCTTTCTACGACTGGTTTTATAATAAACAAACTGCTGTAGGATTTTTTAAATCTATGGGAATAACGATCTTCATTTTTATCGTTACATTGATAGTTTCTATTCCACTTGAAATTATGCTCTATTACATTACAGTAAAGATGGGGCTATAGCAAAAGAATTTTTCTCCGCTGTTTTTAGTACTTTGCCCAACTTATCAGAACAATATGCAAACTGCACCGAAAAAAGTACTCAATGGTTGGGCAATGTACGATTGGGCCAACTCGGTATACAACCTTGTGATCACCACCACATTTTTCCCGGTTTATTATACTACCATTACAAGTGCTGAACCGTTTAATGGCCAGGTAACATTTCTCGGACGAACGTTTGTGAATACAGCATTATACAGCTATGCTCTCGCCTTCACTTACCTGCTTGTTGCATTTACTTTGCCCATTTTATCATCTATCGCAGATTATAAAGGCAATAAGAAATCTTTCATGCGTTTTTTCTGCACAATGGGGGCAATTGCGTGCAGCTCCCTGGTCTTCTTTACTAAAAACAATTTTTCAATTGGCATTCTCTGTATGATGGTGGCAGCATTTGGATTTTATGCCAGCCTGGTTTTTTATAACTCATACCTGCCTGAGATAGCAGCACCGAAAGACCGCGACAGGATAAGTGCAAAGGGCTTCACCTTTGGTTACATCGGAAGTGTACTAATGCAGATCATCGGTTTTGCAATAGTAGTGTTTTGGGATAAAATTCCTTTACTAAAAGATGAAGGAGATGCTGTGAGATTTACCTTTTTACTTGTTGGCATTTGGTGGCTCGGCTTTGCACAGATAGCATTCAATCGCTTACCTAAGGGCACACCCGCTGTTGCTGATCCGGGGAAGAAAAATGTTTTCACAGGTGGTTACATCGAACTAAAAAAAGTTTTTAAACAGCTCATGAGTATGCCAGTGGTAAAGCGTTTCCTGATTGCTTTCTTTTTCTACAATATGGGTGTGCAAACCGTAATGCTGGCCGCTACTAATTTTGGAAGTAAAGTCCTTAACCTGCCATCTCAAAAACTGATTATTACAATCGTCATAATCCAGCTTGTAGCTATCGGTGGCGCACACCTGATGGCAAAACTTTCAGGCATTTTTGGAAATTTCAAAGTACTTATCGGTGTAGTAATATTCTGGATTGGAGTATGTGTTGCCGGTTACCTGATGCAAACAGAATATCAATTTTATGCGCTTGCATGCGCTGTGGGCCTTGTTATGGGAGGCATACAGGCACTAAGCAGATCCACATATTCAAAACTCATGCCTCCCACAAAAGATACTGCATCGTTTTTTAGTTTTTATGATGTTACTGAAAAAGTGGCAATAGTTATTGGTCTTACTGCCTTTGGATTCATTGAAGAATTAACCGGCAGTATGCGTAACTCTGTTCTCTCACTAATGGTATTCTTCGCACTTGGCCTGATCTGGCTCATTGCAGCATTGGTAAAACAACAAAATAATGAAAAGATGAACCCATCAACATTGAATTCATGAAATTATATGCAATAGAAACCGGCAATTTCAAACTGGATGGTGGAGCCATGTTTGGTGTAGTACCAAAGAGTATGTGGAATAAATTAAACCCTGCCGATGAAAATAATATGTGTTCCTGGGCCATGCGTTGCCTGCTCATAGAAGATGGTGACAAACTTATACTTGTAGATAATGGAATGGGAAATAAACAGGATGCGAAATTCTTTGGGCACTATTACCTACATGGAGATCATAGCCTGGAAAATTCTCTTGCGAAATCAGGCTTTGGGAAGGATGATATTACAGATGTATTCTTAACTCATCTGCATTTCGATCATTGTGGAGGGTCAATAGAAAGGGATGGCGAAAAACTTGTGACTGCATTCAAAAATGCAAGATACTGGAGTAATGAAAAACACTGGAAC
>JBKJPO010000168.1:0-2503 GCA_046595095.1 Chitinophagaceae bacterium | reverse complement strand
AAAAAATTTAAATCGCTCTTTCAATTGGGATTGGAAGATAAAAATAGATTTCCTTTTACAAAAGGATGGCTAATAAATACTTCAGGTCTGCTGCTTGGATCACCTTTACAGAAAGTGAAAGCGGTTACCATAAATAAAATTAATGATCAAAAAAACCAGACAAAGAACCTAAAAGACATTTTTGAACCGAAGATTGAAAGCATGGAAGGAGCAGCTTTTCATTTTGTCTGCATGCAGCAAAACATTAATTTTCTACAAATTAGAAGTATCTCAAATATGGTAGGCGAAAGAGATAAAAAGAAATGGGAAATTCAATTAGCCATTAATAACCTTAGCAATGAGTTAATTAAACTGATCAATACCATTAATAAATGAAGATAACACTGGGATTCTCACCATGCCCTAATGATACATTTATTTTCGATGCTTTGGTAAATAATAAGATAGATTCCGGAAACTTGAAGTTTGAAGTAATCTTAGAAGATGTTGAAACGCTGAACCAACTTGCATTAAAAAGTAAATTGGACATTTCTAAGATCAGTTACGGGGTTTTACCATCTTTGTTAGATGATTATATTGTTTTGAATAGCGGCAGTGCTTTGGGAAATCGAGTAGGGCCAATTTTAATATCAGGCCCAATGCAAATCGAGAAGGATCAGAATTTAAGAAGCCCTTTTCAGCAGAAACAATTTATTAATAATTGTACAATTGCAATTCCAGGGGAACACACTACTGCTCACATGCTTTTTAATCTTGCTTTTCCTGATGCAAATAATAAAATTTTTTTACGATATGATGAAATAGAGGATTTTATATTGAACAATTCTCCGCAAGTGTTCCCTGGGGAAGGAAGAAAACCTGTCCCAATGTTTCGGGATTTAAAGGGGGCTGTCGCTGGTGTGATCATACATGAAAATCGCTTTACTTATCAGGAAAACGGACTTGTAAAAATTATGGATCTTGGAGAATTTTGGGAACAAAAGACACAATTGCCAATTCCATTAGGTGGCATAGTAGCAAGGAGAGATATTGAAAGTGGTGCAATAAAAGAAATTAATGAACTTATAAGAAAAAGTATTGAATATTCTTTTTCCAAATATCCTGACATAACAAATTATGTCAGGGAAAATTCACAAGAAATGGAGGAAGATATAATCTGTAAGCACATTAATCTTTATGTGAATGATTATTCTATTGAACTGGGTGAAAGAGGAAAGGCTGCGATCATGGAATTTTTAAGAATAAACAAATCACTAGCTACTTCGTTTAATTATACTGATAAGAATATTTTTCTCAATTAATAACTACTTTTCTTTAACGCTTTTGCATACACTTCAAGGCACCTTTTTCGGCCAAATTCATGATCAACAATAGGTGATGGATAACTAAATGCCTCAACCTCAGGAACCCATTTTTTGATATATTTTAGATCGGCATCAAATTTTTTAGTTTGCAGGTAAGGATTAAAAATTCTAAAATAAGGCGCAGCATCACACCCCGATCCTGATGCCCATTGCCAGCCTCCATTGTTTGAAGCCAGATCATAGTCTAAAAGTTTTTCAGCAAAATATGCTTCTCCCCATCGCCAGTCAACCAATAAATGTTTTGATAAAAAGCTGGCAACAATCATGCGAACACGATTGTGCATAAAACCAGTTTGGTTTAACTGTCTCATTCCGGCATCTACAATTGGATACCCTGTATTTCCATTACACCATGATTCAAATTCATCTTCATTATTTCTCCATTGAATATTCTCGTATTCGGGTTTAAAAGATTTATTATGACCAACATGCGGGAAATGCCAAAGTATTGATTGATAAAATTCTCGCCATATTAATTCTTTCAAAAAAATTTCATTCAATTTTTTAGCTTTTCTAGTCAACTCCCGGATACTGATTGTACCAAACCGCAAATGCACACCTAACCTGGATGTGCCATCTATAGAGGGAAAATTTCGCTGTTCATAATATTTTGAAATGATAATATCATTGGGAATTTTTGAAGGAAAATTGTCATCAACTTCCTTAAAACCTATTCCCGCAAATGTCGGTAAAGGCAAAGCAGGTTGCTTATACAAGTTATGATGATATTTTTCAGATGGATATGATCGCAAATAAAAATCATTGAGTTTTTCTTTCCACTTTAAGCTGTAAGGAGTAAAAATTGTATATGGCCTGCCATCGCCTTTTGTTATTTCATTTTTTTCAAAGATTACGTGATCTTTGAATGTTTCGAACGTTGCCTGATGAATATTTAAAATATCATTTACCGAGTTATCTCTATCGATTGCGTACGGTTCATAATCATGATTGATAAATACTTTATCAATTTTATATTTTGAAAGCAATTCCTTAAAAACTTTCTCCGGAAAATCATAGTAAACTTCTAAGGATGACCCAATAACTTGCAACTGCTTTTGAAGGTCTTTAATAGCTTCATAAATAAATTGTACCCTCCTGTCGGATTTATTTTCCAGCTTATCAAGAATATTTTTATCAAA
>JBKJPO010000165.1:0-7917 GCA_046595095.1 Chitinophagaceae bacterium | reverse complement strand
AAAAAATGTTATAGGAGTAAATAATCCTATCAAATATAATGACGTATTGATCGATACTGCAGCGATTATGTCGACAAATATAAATGAAGCTGCAGATGAGGGCTATACAGCTCCGGTACGAAAAGTTACCGTAAAGAAAACAAGGCCAGTACAAAGAAAGATTGTTTATGTTGAATCCGCTGAGCCTACACCAATTTACAGGGAAAGACCGCCTACGCCGCCAACTCCTCCTGTAAATACAGAAGCTACTAATACTGCCTCAGTGCCCGCAACAAATGGTACCGGTGCAGGAAATTCAGGTACAGGAACTGAATCGTCTACAACTACAACAACACCACAAGCTCCTGAAAAACCAAAGGGATGGAGTAAGGCAGCAAAAGGTGCTGTGATCGGTGGAGTTGGTGGAGCTGTAACCGGAGCTATACTCAGTAAAAATAAAGTGGTGGGCGCTATTTTGGGTGGGGTAGTTGGAGCAGGTGGTGGATACGTACTGGGCCGTTCTAAAGACAAGAAAGATGGCAGGTAATAACAATCATTGATTTTCCTTAGAAATAGATTTTTTATAATCGTGAAACACCGTGCCGGTTGACTTAATTGTCAACCGGTTTTTTTGTGGCTGTTCGTCAAATCATCATTTTTCACTCTTCTATTGTTATTGAGCATTAAATTTTCCTATTTAGCAGACAATTTTATCATCTTAACAAATCGCTTCCTGAGTAATACCTGAAAGTAGGTAGCAACTTTGCGAGTAAAAAAAAGTATTTTACCGACAAATATTTCACCATGAAAAAATATTTGATGTTACTCTGGTTATGCAGCATCTTTTCGAATATTTCCGCACAAAATAATACCGGAATTGGAACAATCACTCCCCAGGCCACACTACATGTAAAGAAAAGCACAAGTAGTAGTTCATTTAGTGGCACGCCACCAACGATGATCGTGGAAGACAGTGGGAGTACAATCCTGCACATCGCAGGTAACACCGGTAGTTCTGCTGACAACACTGGTATAAAACTTTCAGATTTTCCTTTTGAGAGCCATATTCATTTTTATGGACCCACCCAGCAAATGCAGTTCGGCGTGGATGTGAGAAATCAATTGCTCGTACATTCCAATGGCATCATTGTGCATAACCAGGCGAATAATCCTGCTACTGATAATTCGGCTTTATTACAGATGACGAGTACAAACAGGGGCCTCTTGCTCCCTAAGCTAACTTTTTTGCAAAGACAGGCCATATCAAATCCTGCTAATTCATTACTGATTTATCAGACCAATAGTGATTCAGGGTTTTATTTTAATGCAGCAACTCCTGCATTACCTGCCTGGAAAAAACTTTTGTCTGGAAATGACATAATTAGCAGTATGATATTTGAAAGGGTTGATTCGATTTCGTTGATCAGAACCAAAGGTAATTATGCAACAGATGATTTTATTATAGGAAGAGATGCTCTGCCATCAGCGGGTAGCACTTCAGATGAAATTTTCTTTTTTGACAAATCGAAGTCGGCATTCAGAACTGGAACAATTGGTTCTGATGCCTGGGCACCTCAGAACATCGGGGAAATATCCTTTGCCAGTGGTTTAGACACAAGAGCAACCGGTACAGTATCAACAGCTATGGGAAGCGGCACTATTGCCAGCGGGTTTATTTCTACTGCATTTGGTGACGCCAGCAAAGCACTCGGATACGCATCATTTGCAGCGGGAAATAGCAGCATAGCCCGCGGTGACGTATCCACAGCCTTTGGGCTTGCCTCCGAATCTGTTGGGCAATACTCCATGGCGGCTGGATATGTTGTAAAAGCAAAACCTTATGCATCCTTCGTTACAGGGCAGTATAACGATACTACTACTTCTGTTTCCGGAACAAACAGCTGGGTACTTACTGATCCTGTATTTATCGTAGGTAATGGAACCACAAACTCCCTTAGAAAAAATGCTTTAACGATCTTAAAAGGCGGGCAAATAGGGATAAACAATAAATCACCAACGGGAACTTTACATATTCATAATACCTCAGCTCTTGAAAACCATTTGGTTTTTCAGAATGCCCTTGATTTTACAAATCTATCAATGATCAGGTATGAAGACAGGCGGCTCATATTTCAAAGTACAGACGCAGGAGGATCATTCTGGGATTTCAGGGATAAAAATGGCGTTACAAAAATAATTATGGGATCTAATGGTGATATTGATATGAAAGGCGATCTTACCCTGGGTCCATTCCGGGCCCTTGGCGTAAATACTACAAGTCCTTTAGCACCGGTGCATGTATTGAAGACTGCCGTATCGGGGGGAAGTTTTCATTCGAATGCGATCATGATTTTGGAAGATAACAATAATGCCTACCTGCAATTATCTACACCAACGAACAAAGAATCAGGAATACTTTCAGGTAATGCTTCGACTACTACCAAGAGCGGAGTAATCTTTGCTGCTGATAGTGCAATAGAGTTGAGAGCAGGTGGCAATGTAAACCGCCTGGTGATTCTTAAAAATGGTAATACCGGCATAAATACTTCAACTCCTGACACAAAACTTGATGTAAATGGAGGCTTTAAGCTGGGCACGATTGGTACTGTACTTGCCAATGTAATAAAAGTGACAGTGAGTGTAAACCTGCCACCTATTGCTGCTGGTGGAACACTTCCCATTGCATTTAATATTCCAGGCGTATTAACCGGGGCTACGGCTATGACTTCTCCTGATGATGCGCTGAACAGTGGTTTAGTAATTGCTTCTACAAGAGTATCTGCAGCAAATACTGTTGAAGTTAGGTTTACTAATACAACGGCTGCAGCGACAGACCAGCCTTCAATGGAATACTATATTACAGTGATTCAATAATCTGAAAGTTTAATGGTAATACTTTCGATGCAGTTTATAATGGTCAGTTTTCTCTGCCTTGCATAATTAATCAATTCAATATGGGGGGAACTTATTTCAGGACAGGGAATTAATTTAGAAAAAAAAACGGGTTGCATAAACAACCCGTTTTTAAATTTATTGAAGTAAATAAATACTTAATCTACATCCCAAAATATCCTGGTATTGAATACATCAATAACTCCCTGTGCTAAAACATTTACTCCATTAGAACCTAATTCCGTGTTTGGATAAAATAAACGAATAGCTGGTTTTGAACCTACAGGTACACCTAATGAAAGTGGAATCGGAGGATAGTTTGTTCTACGTACTTCGCTCCAGGCTTCCTGGCCCAGGTAATTAGTGAGTGCAAGCCATTTTTGTATCCAAATAGCTTTCAGCTTATCAGGAGAACCTGTCCATGATGCTTCAGGTAAGCCACTGGATAATAAAATTGTAGCCTGCGCATCAGTAGCGCCATCCAAACGAAAAGCCTCTCTTACACCTAGTTCATAATATTGCTGTGCTGTTTTTGCAAAAGTAAGGGTAGGATATAGTTGTGCTGCTTCAGCTAACAAAAGTTGAGATTCTGAAGCAAGCATCAAATATAAAGGCCTGTTAAACTCTCCTTTTACGATAACAGATGGTCCTATATAAGAAGTAGAAGGAGCAGTAAAGCCGCTACCCACTCCAAAAGGTACACCCTTGTAATTTGAAATTACTTCTACTTTTGTGCTAGTGCCAGGGGAGGAACTATTTTCTCCACCATTGGCATAAGCTTTTCTCTTTAAGCGGAAAGTATCATTAGTGGCGATCAATACATCAAAAAGATATTTTGTAGGGCGCGGAAAACGGGAAAGTGCTCGCCTTGATCCACTAGCAGCATATCCAAACCTGTCGTATAAAGGATTTTGTTTACCATCTGATGCAATGTATCCCGGATTTACTGCAAAATCCTGGCCTGCATCTAGAAATCCTGACCCCTCTGTTAAAATTTTTTGAATCTGGGGAATAATGTAAGTACTGCGGCCAGCGATGCGGCTCTGGCGCATAAGAATTCTCATTTTTAAAGAATTCGCAAACTTTATCCACTTGGGACCACTACCGCCCCCAAGGCTGCCTGCCCGTGAAATATCCGCGCCTCTAAATGAACCTGCGTAATCACCAGCAAAAGTAAAGGCTTTTAAATCACTTATTGCAGAATCAAGCAAGGGGATCAATGCTTCATAAACTGATTTTTGATCATCAAATTTCGGAGTAAAATTGGCTAAACCCTTTAATGCTTCACTATAAGGAACATTGCCATAAAGATCAACAAGCTGCTGAAATAACATAGCCTTCATAACCTTGGCAGGCCCTTTAAAAAATCGTTGGTTTTGAGCATCTGCATTATCAATTACATATTGATAATCCTGGAGATTATTGTAGATGGGATCGTAAAAATTAAAATCACCATTGGTGAATGCATAAGCAAACCTATTTTGCTGGTAAATATAGGAACTGGACTGTGTCCATTGCCCTGCAAAATATGAGCCCTGCTCATTTTGCGCAACCATATTAGATATCGTTTGATTCATAGCATTGGTAAATACCAGGCTGGGAATAATTGTTCCGGATAAATTGTTTGGGTCTTTGTTTATATCCAGAAAGTTCTTCTTGCAACCTGTTGAAAAGAGTGCGGCGAAGGCTATAATTAAAAGAGATTTATTTTTCATTTTTCTATTTTTAAAATTAGCAATTTAGAATGTCAGGTTGATATTGAACCCATACTGTTTTACAGGAGGAGTGTTTCTTGAATCATTTATACCCTGGCCATTACCGGTAGTAAAACTAAATTCCGGGTCTGTGTACATATTTGCCTTGTCAAGAATCGTAAATAAATTCCTGCCATATACGCCAATTGTTGCGCCGGAAATGATCTTTGTCTTATTCACAAGTCTTGAGGGAACATTGTAGGCAAGGTTTACATCTCTCAACTTAATAAACCAACCTGGGGTAACAAAATTCTCTGAAATGAAACGGTATTTATCTACCCAAAGACCATATTCGGCTTCCCTTACCTGCACGCTTGTATTTGGTACAATTTTCCCCGTTGCATCCCGGTATGCAGAGTTAGCTAATATATGAGGTGTTCTATTTTCAGTCCACTTACCCGAACCGGTAAAGGTCATGTCTCTGCCTAATTGATGGAAGATAACATTACCGCCCCTATATTCTGCATTTGCAGAAAGAGTAAAATCCTTCACCCTCAAACGGGTTCCCAAACCTGCAACATGAGGTGGAGTAGTCCGCCCTAAGTTTTTTAAATCAGCTGTCTGAATTGGATATCCATCTTCTGCCCCAACAATAATACGGCCTGATGCGGTATCCCTTTCATAAGCAGTGGCTTTTAAAGTTGGATAACTTTGTCCCTGAATCACATAAGCCTGGGCATAAGCAAAACCACCTAAAGCAAATTCATTAACACCCTGGAACAACTTTTCCGCCCTGTTATTATTATAACCATAATTGGCATTCATTTCCCAATTAATATTCTTTTTCTTAATTATCTGAACACGCAGATCTGTTTCATAACCCCAGTTCTTGGTTTCTCCTACATTAAGTGTTAAAAATGGAAACCCTGATGAATTAGGAATCTTTACTGTCAGGATTGATCCTGTAGACTTTTGAGTAAAAGTGCTCAGATCTAAAGTTATACGACTATCCCACAATTGAAATTCACCACCAGCTTCAAATGAATTAACAAACTCAGGTTTTAGGTTTACATCCGGAAGTACATCACCCACTGTATAACCCACAGTATTTCCGTAAGGGAAACCTGAACCACTTGAATACTCAAGATCCAGTTGATATGGTTGTATATTATCATTCGCATTTTTGTTATAACCAACTCTTAATTTAGCATAATTCAAAAAATTGCTTTTAAGACCCGGTACTGCTTCTGTTAATAAGAATGATACGTCTGCACCATAATAAAAGAACTTGTATAAATTAGATGGTCTTCCCGGTTTGAAAAATAAAGAAGTACCATCATAACGGCCTGATAGATGTAAAAAAACCATATCCTTGAAACCAGTTGTTAAATCTCCATAATAACCATATTTCCTATATCGTGTATTGTTTTCACCACCACCTAATTCTCCCTGGCGATTACTTACATTGAAAATACTATCCTGAACAATAGAACCTGAGCTCACGCTAACCTGCTTAGTTCTTTGCTGGTAGATGCTTTGTCCCACAATAAATTTGGTAGAGATATCGCCAAAATCTTTATTCATTTGCAATTGCAACTCATTATTAATTACATTTTCGTTTGTGATAGCATCAAAGACGCTACCAAGTATGTCTGTACCGGCGCGATCTATCCCATTGTAATCATTTACAAACGGTAAAGGAACGGCAGCAGTGCCTTTAGCATAATCGGAATAGATGAATTTGCTTGTATGATTTTTCCGGGTTCTTGAATTATTTACTACACCCAAATGTTCATTAATGCTTAACCAGGGAAGTAGTTTGTAGTTCAGTTCAAGACTTCCGCTGATGTTTGCATCCTGGTAATTCTGGCGGTTATTATCATTGTTGAAATAAGGATTGTTGTAATAATCATCATAAAATCCATTAGGATTCGCAAACTTATTTGTACGCCAATCTTTAAATGTTGAGATAGGAATATGAGCTGCTACATTCAGCATATCAAAATAAAAATCCGAAGTAGTCCTGTTAAAATTTGCCTGCACGTAAGCTGCATTGAATCCTACAGTTAATTTATTAAGTGATTTAGATGCGGCCAAACGAACGCTATTCCTTACGCTTTTATCTCCTGGAACTATACCTTCTGTTCTGCTATTTCCGTAGGATAAATAGTAAGTGCTTTCCTGATCTCCGCCAGTGAAACCTACCTGGTTGTTAGTTGTAAATCCTGTATTCCATGCTCTTCTCCTTTCTCCATCAATTGCTCTATATGGGAGCTTTAATACATCACCGTCAGAGGTGGTGCGGCCTACTACCCTGATTGAACCATCGTATCTATCACCGTATTGTTGATTTTCAAAAGTGCGAAAGTTATCTTTCATTCTCTCGAGGTAATCAGATTTATATCCGGTTCTTCCAAAACTAGTCGCATAATGAGATCCACTGCCAAACTGATCCTGGAAATCAGGCAGGAAAGAAAGTCTTTCAATATTCGTAGCATTAGAATAAGAAACTTTTAATTTGCCTTTGGTGCCTTTTTTTGTAGTTACTATAATTGCCCCGTTAACCCCTGCTGAGCCATACAAAGTTGCAGCCTGGCCACCCTTAAGAACAGTAACACTTTCCACATCATTCGGATTAATTGCCGCCAGAGAGCTTTGGGGTACATTAACGATACCGTCGATTACGACTAGTGCATCATTGCTTCCGGTTAGGGAGCGGTAACCACGTAAGACTACTTTTACCCGTGGGTCTACGCTGTTATCAATATTGAAAATCGTTAAACCAGATACTTTTCCGGACAATGCTTCGGCTAAGCGAGGGGACTGGCCTACTGATAATTCCTGGTTACTTACTTTACCTACAGAATAACCTAGTTCTTTGGGTCTTCTCCGAATACCCTGTGCCGTGATTACAATTTCCTCAAGCTTACTATTACCTGGAGCCAGGGAAATATTAACCACATCCTGAGCTGCAAGTGTTTGAGAGGCAAAGCCACTTGAAGAAATTGTTAATCGTGAATTTTGGCCAACTGTAATGGTGTAATTACCATTGGCATCAGCCTGGGTTGCGTTGTTTTTCCCTGTCTCAGTAATTGTTGCATAAGGAACTGGGGTTCCTTTGTCATCAATCACGCGGCCAGTGACTTTGCGTGTTTGTGCAAATGCCAGTGCACTAAAGAGCATTAGCATCCCAAGCAGTGATAGAATTTTTCTCATGTGAATGTTTGTTTTAAATTAACAATGAATTTCTTATTAAAATAGATGCAATACATGTGTGTTCTAGTAGAGACAGCTACCAAGCATCATTCGCTGCCACAATATTAATATTTTTTTAACACAAGGTGCAAAGATA
>JBKJPO010000129.1:0-11472 GCA_046595095.1 Chitinophagaceae bacterium | reverse complement strand
GTTTCTACTTAAATATGAATTATGAAATATGAATTATGAAATTTGAAAGTGAAACAGGAAATTTTGTATTTAAAAATTCATTGATTTATACTTAAAATGAGAAAGTTATCGTTGAATTGATATACTTCCAGCTGAAAAATATTTAAGTCAGTGCTTTAAAGTATCATATTTGTCAACCGCTCATCAATCAGGCTCAGATTAATTCAAACCTAAAAGTACATTTGCACGAATCCTTTCGTAATAAATTTATAACATGGCCAAACGTTACATACGCTTACTATTAATATTGATTCTGGGATTGCTCATTAATACTGAAATAATTGCCCAGGTAAAGGGAATAATTGCTGATTCTACAAATGGTAAGGGCATTGATAAAGCCATAGTAGGGCTAGTTGAAAAACAGGAACCATCCGATACCACTTACACTTATACTGATGAAAACGGGGTATTTAATTTTGAAAAAGTACCTGCCGGAAATTTTTCCGTAATTATTACTATTTCAGGATTTAAGCCTACGGCAAAATATGTAGCCATCAGCACACCACAAAAAACTGTCAATTTAGGAACGATACTCCTGCCAAACCTCACCAAAGTGCTTGGCGAAATCTTAGTAGAATCTGCCCCTATCACAATCAAAGAAGACACCGTTGAATATCGTGCAGATGCATTTAAGGTTAAAGAGGGCGCATTGGTAGAAGATCTCCTTAAAAAACTACCTGGGGTCCAGGTGGATAAAGATGGAAATATAAAGGCGCAGGGAAAAGATGTAAAACGCGTTCTTGTAAATGGCAAAGAGTTTTTTGGCGGTGATCCAAAAACGGCAACCCGGGAACTTCCTGCGGATATGATCGATAAAGTGCAGGTGATTGATGACTATGGCGACCAGGCAAATCTTTCGGGCATCAAGGATGGCGAGGCCGAAAAAGTGATGAATTTTCAATTGAAGAAGGATAAGAACCAGGGTTATTTCGGTCGCACCACTGTAGGAGGTGGAAGCCATGAGCGCTACCTGGCTTCAGTTAATGGAAATTATTTCAAAAACGACAAACAGATATCCTTGTTTTCCAATTCAAATAATACGAATGCCAGCCTTTTTAATTTTGGATCGGGTGGCAACAGGGGGATGGGCAGTATGATGCGTGCCGGACAAAGTATGATGAGCGATTTAGGGGGAAGTGGTTCAATTGCAAATGCTATGAATAGTGGTGATGCGGGCTTTCTTCAAACCGGGGGTAATAATAGCTCAGGTGTTACTTCAACAAATTCCATAGGATTCAATTATAGGGACCAATGGGGCACAAAGGTTATTGCATACGGTAGTTACAGTTATAGTCATCGAAATACGCAGAGTTCAAACCTGACTTCGAAAGAAAATATTTTTCCCCGCAGGATCATCTCAGACAATCGCAATACTACCTCATTGACCAGCGGAGATAACCACAGGGTCTATATGAACATTGAATACAAGATTGACTCTTTCAATTATTTGAAAATCAGTCCTGGTATCACGTATGGCAACAATGACGGCAATAACCTTACACCATATTTTGAATTAAGAAGTAATGATACCCTTAGTCAGAAGGGTAATATTGCTGAATTGAACAATTCAAAATCACCGAACATCAATGCTACAATTCTCTATAATCATACTTTCAAAAAAAGGGGAAGAAATTTTTCTGCAAATATAAACCTAGGCAGTTCGGAAAATAATTCTGAATCTGACAACAGGAATACAACGATTAATTACCTGCCACCCTTTACCGGTACGCTTCAGCAATTTTTACTCACCAACCAGGAAAATGATAATCGTAACATAGGCATGCGTATTACCTATTCCGAACCATTATCAAAAATAAGGGCACTCGACCTCACCTATGGCCATAATTTTTCTTATACAAGAAACAACAGGGACATTTTTACCATCGATCCTACTTCTGGTGGAAAGACTTTTAACCCGGTATTGAGTAACGATTATGAAAATGATTTTTATACAGACAGGGTGAGCGCTACGATCAGGACAACAGCAAAAAAATATAATTATACTTTGGGCCTAAGTGCCCAACAGGTGAATCTGAAAGGTTACAGCATCAGCAGCGATTCCGCATATAAACCTATCCGGAGGGTTAATGTATTTCCCGTTGCGAGATTCAGCTATAAATTTACCAAATCAAAATCCCTGAACGTCCACTATAATGGTAATGCCCAACAACCATCATTTACCCAGCTACAGGATGTAACCGATTCATCAAACCGTCAATACATCAGGCGAGGAAATCCTAACCTGAAGCCGAGTATAAATCACAATATGAATATCACGTTCAATGATTTCAATTTCATTACCGGTAGGGTGTTGTTCACGAGTCTTTCTTTCTCAAAAATACAAAACCAGATCGTCTATAATAATACGATCCTTAATAATGGTGCACAATCCAGCAGTCCTGAGAACGTAAAAGGTTATTACAATGCAAATGCATTTTACACCTATTCAAAACCTTTTAAAAACCGTAAGTATATCGTGAGCCTGAATGGCCGGTTCAACTTTAATCATAATATCAATCTTGTTAACAATAGCAAAACAGTCGGGAACAATTACATCATCAGCAATGGAATAAATCTTGAATTCAACCACAAAGAATGGCTTGAGCTTGGAGCTGGTGCAAATTATAACCTAAACTCAATAAAATATAGCTCAGAGAATAAAGCGATCAATTCCGGATTTCAAAACCAGGAATATAGTTCGTGGGTACTAAGCAGCAATATCAACCTGACTTTCCCAAAAAACTGGGTGCTAAAATATGATTTTGACTACACGCTAAATAATGGCCTTAGCGGTTCGGTTGGCAAAAATCTGGCGATCATGAATGCATCTCTGGAGAAACAACTTTTCAAAAAAAGAAACGGCATTCTCCGGTTACAGGCTTTTGACCTTTTTAATCAGAATACCAACATTTACCGTAGCGTAACGGCTAACTCAATAATAGATACCCGGAGTAATAAACTAACCAGATATTTCATGCTAAGCTTCACATTGAGGCTACAGAAATTCAAGGGTCAGCAGCCCCAACAAGGCAACCGGATGATGCATATCAGGTCTGATGGTTAAAATCAGCTTTTTGGGCTCCTTTTGCTATTATGCGATTGTCTTACGGCCCATCTTGAATTAAACTTCTGAAAAACTAACTTATTGATTTTTAAATAGTTCCCCTAAAATTTACTATTCAGCAAAAAAAAATTCTGTTTTTTTTCCCCCATTATCTCGCTTTGGCATAATTATCGCTTTTTATATGGCGAGTATAATATTACTCAAACCCCTTGCTTTAACGTCTAATTCCAAAACCATTATCCTATTCCAAGCCTATGAAAAAATCCATCCGGTATCTTTTCTATTTGCCATTTCCTATATGAACAAAGTTAAGCCTCCTTTTTGGAGGCTTTTTTTATACCTGTTTGCTGGAGGAATCGTAATTAAAATATGTTGCATTCCAGAAAAGGTTATCGACACTTTCATCTGCATTGGCGCTATGAACCCTGCTCTTCCCGACTTAATTATAACCATATTTCCCTACCTTTGCGCGCGTAAAAGCCAGCTAATTCAGACAAAATATAATTATTACACATGAGCGGTGCGTTAAAAGAAGTTAGGAACAGGATAAAAAGTGTTCAGAGCACTCAACAGATCACTAAGGCGATGAAAATGGTTAGTGCTGCAAAATTGCGGCGTGCACAAGACGCCATTGTCCAGATGAGGCCTTATGCACGGAAATTACAGGAAATGCTAAGCAACATTATTACTAGTGCTGATGGAGATATTAGTATGTCGTTGGCTGCGGAACGTCCGGTTCAGAAAGTTTTAGTGATCCTTGTAACTAGTGATCGGGGCCTGGCCGGTGGTTATAACAGCAACCTGATAAAGCTTGCAAAGCAAGTGATCGCCGATAAATATCATTTACAGCATGGAAAAGGTGACCTGCGTATTTTGCCAATCGGTAAAAAAGGATTTGAAAATTTTTCAAAGAATGGTTTCAAGGTAATTGATACTTATTGGGATATGTTCAACGGATTAAGTTTTGAAAAGGTGCAGGTTGCAGCAAAATTTGCTATGGATGCTTTTGCAAACGGCGAAGTAGATGCCGTTGAATTAGTTTACAGCGAATTTAAGAATGCAGCAACACAGCGATTTACAACTGAGCAATTTTTGCCTGTACCAAAAACTCCGAAATTAGCAGGCCAGAAAAAAGCGGATTTTCTTTTTGAGCCGGATAAAGAAGTATTGATCGCGGAGCTTATGCCAAAGATCCTGGATACCCAATTATTTAAAGCAGTATTGGATGCTCATGCAAGCGAACATGGTGCGAGGATGACGGCAATGGACAAGGCAAGTGAAAATGCAAATGAAATATTGAAAGCTCTCAAAATAAGCTACAATCGTGCAAGGCAGGCAGCCATTACAACCGAACTTACTGAAATAGTGAGTGGTGCAGCGGCGCTTCAGGGTTAATGACTGAGAAACTATATATAAATCAATCCATACTCTTAATTCTTTAATTCACTAATTCTGATATGGAGATAGCAACTATCATCCCTCATATTGAAGCTTTAATCTTTGCCAGTGAAAAGCCATTATCTACTTTGGAACTGGCAGATCTTGTAAATAGTGCACTTGGATTTATTGATGACAGGGCAACTCTTGACCAGGTTGAAACTGCAATCGAAGGTATCAGGGAAAAATATGCTTCTGAATTTTACGCATTTGAAATTCTTTCGATCGGTGGGGGCTGGCAATTTCTTACAAAAAAAGATTATCACAAAACCGTTGCCCTGCTTAATGGTGAAAAATTCCTGAAACGTTTATCTGTTGCAGCCCTGGAAACTTTAGCAATCATCGCGTATAAACAGCCTATCACAAAAAGTGAAATAGAAACAATTCGTGGTGTTAATTGCGATTACGCGGTACAGAAACTCCTGGAAAAAGAGTTGGTTATTATCGCGGGGCGAAATGAAGCAGCAGTAGGTAAGCCGTTGATTTATACAACTTCCAGGTCATTCATGGATTATTTTGGCATTAACAGCCCGGAAGATTTACCTAAGATCAGGGAAGTGTTGATGGAAGAAATGATAGAAGGCACCCGTATTGGTGAAGAACATGGTGAGGATGAAGATGAAGAAAATGCCGAAACAAATTCGCTGCCATTTCTTGTAGTTAATGAAGAAGGTGATATCATTGAAAATAACAATTCATTTCCAGGCGAAATTGAGTATACCGATATAATAACTGATACAGTAGACGCAGAGATGGATTTGCCAGTTGACAAAGCATTAGCAGATATCCCCGGTGACGAAACTACAGGTGATGATGAAATCGATTTTTCAAAAGAAGAATTCACTGAAGATAGTTTAGCCACTGATGAAGCAGAATTGGATGAAGAATTATCTGATGAAAACCCACCCGATGATGAGATAGAGGATGATGAAGAAATAAATGAAAAAAAAGATACTTAACTAATGAAAATAATCAAAGGTTAACTATGCCACCTAGACGATAATCTATGTGGTTTTTGTTTTAATGTATTTGAATTAATTTCGCTATATGTCAGAAGTTTTATCTCCCCAGCAATTAGTATCCATCGCAAATGAATTTGGCACGCCTGTTTATATTTATCATGCAGAGAAGATCAAAGAGCAATACACAAAACTTAAAGAAGCATTCAACCGTACAGACGTAAGGTTTTTTTACGCATGTAAAGCACTTACAAATATAAATGTTTTGAAATATGTACAGGCATTAGGTGCTTCCCTGGATTGCGTTAGTGTAAATGAAGTTAAGCTTGGATTGCTTGCGGGTTTTTCAAATGAAAATATTCTTTATACACCCAATTGTGTTGACTTCGCTGAGATCCTTGAAGCCAAAGAGTTAGGGGTTACGATCAATATTGACAGCATTCCATTGCTTGAGCAATTTGGGAATAAATTTGCCGGGAGTTATCCCATTTGCGTTCGGCTGAACCCACATATTATGGCAGGTGGAAATTTTAAAATTTCCACGGGACATATCGATAGTAAATTCGGAATCAGCATTCACCAGGTAAGGCATATAGAACGCATTATAAAAACAACCGGGTTGAAAGTTACGGGATTGCATATGCATACAGGTAGCGAGATAAAAGATGTGAATGTATTCCTTCAAGGTCTCGAAATAATGTTTGAAATGGCAAGACGATTTCCCGATCTGGATTTTATTGACCTTGGAAGTGGATTCAAAGTCCCCTACCAGGATGATGATGTAGAAACAGATGTTTCATTGCTGGCGCAAAAACTAGGAGAAGCTTTTGATGCTTTCGAAAAAGAAACCGGCAAACAGATTCAAGTTTGGTTTGAGCCTGGAAAATATATTGTGAGTGAAGCCGGTTATTTAATCGTAAAGGCTAACGTGATTAAACAAACGCCGGCTACTGTATTTGCTGGCGTAAATAGCGGCTTTAATCATCTCATCCGTCCAATGTTTTACGAAGCATTTCATCGCATTGAAAATATTAGCAACCTCACCGGACCAGAACGTATCTATACTGTGGTAGGTAATATCTGTGAAACAGATACTTTCGCCTGGGACAGGAAATTAAGCGAAATAAAAGAGGGTGATTTACTTGCTTTTTATAACGCAGGGGCATATGGTTTTGAAATGTCCTCCAATTTTAATTCTCGTCTGCGCCCGGCCGAAGTGCTGGTAAAGGATGGTGAAAATATCTTGATCCGTAAACGTGAAACCTTCGAAGACCTGTTGAAGAATCAGGTATTATAACTCCCAAAAAGCTTAAACAAAAAAGCACATAAGCATATAATCATAATATGTACTTGTGTGCTTTTTTATTTAAGGCGGCCAGTATTTCCAAACCAGTGGTAATCTTTTTGCGTAGGTGTGAAGAAGAGGCTCATTCCGGGCCCTAAGAAAAACAAATTTTCATTCTTTAAAAAATCACTTTATTATGGCAAGCACCGAATCAAAAAACTCCCCTTGGGCAGTTGAAAATGAGGCTACCACCCAACGTCTTTCAAGAAGGAAGTTTCTTGGATATGTTGGTGCTACATCTGCAATTCTTGCAGTAGCAAGTTCATGCGGAAAAGACAGAGAAGACCTTGGGCTTGATCTGGGCTCTGGCGACATAGGCGTTTTAAACTATGCTTATGCTCTTGAGCAACTGGAAGCTGCTTTTTATATAAAAGTCGCTCAAAGCCCTTACACAGGAATTACTCCTTCAGAAACATCTTACCTGGCAGACATTCGTGATCACGAAGTAGCACACAGGGAATTCTTCAAAGCAGCGCTGGGAGCAAGCGCAATTGGTGGCCTGGAAGTAAATTTTTCTTCAATTGACTTCAGCAGCAGGGCAAGTGTACTGGGAACTGCAAAAGTATTCGAAGACCTGGGAGTGTCTGCGTATAATGGTGCAGGTAAGTTGCTTGTAACTCCTAATTTTCTTTTATTGGCTGGTAAAATTGTTTCAGTAGAAGCAAGACATGCAGCTTTGATACGCGACCTTCTTCTCAACGGCTCATTCGCAGACAGCACTGTAATCGATGCAAGCGGATTAGACGTTGTAAGGATGCCTTCAGAAGTACTTGCGGCGGCTTCTTCATTTATTGTTACAAAAATAAACGCCTCTAATTTACCAACCTCTTAAATTAAGACATCATGAACGTACAACATATAATTACAGAAATAGAAAAGGTAGACCCGGAAGTTTATGACAGGCTGGATAATCGCCGGAGCGCTATGAAGAGCTTCGCAAAATTATCAGGCAAAATTGCCCTGGCTGCTGTTCCTTTAGCTTTGGGCTCCATGTTTAAAAAAGCATATGGAAGGGGCAACTCAACCAGCGCAACAATACTTGAAGTATTGCAATATGCACTTACACTTGAATATCTTGAAGCAGAATTTTATACAAAAGCGGTAGCTGCTCCAGGTTTAGTAGCAACGCTTACTGGTGCGGCACGAGGCGCTTTCACTACCATCAGGGATCATGAAAATGCACACGTTACTTTTTTAAAAGCTGCGATTACAGGTTCTGGGGCTACCCCGGTCGCAAAACCAAATTTCGATTTTACAGCAGGTAATGGCTCTATGACTGGTCCATTCTCCGGAGTTAATGATCCCTTTGTAAATTATGGTGTGTTGCTTGCTGTTGCTCAGGTATTTGAAGATACCGGAGTGAGAGCATACAAAGGAGCAGCAGGCGATCTCTTTTCTAATAATGATGTGCTTACTGCTGCCCTCAGGATTCATTCCGTGGAAGCAAGACATGCGGCTCATATCCGTTATATGAGACAAAACACGGGTGCTGCTGTTAAACCATGGATCACATTGAATCAAAGCGGAATTGGTGCGCCGTTCACGGCTGCAGTTCAGCCTAGTTATAATGGTGAAGAACTTACAGTACAGGCCGGGGCAAATATTGTAAATATAGGTGGAACAGTGGTTTCAGCAAATGCAGCATCAGAAGCTTTTGATGAGCCTTTAACTATTGCACAGGTGCTGTTAATTGTAGATCCATTTATTGTTTAAGAAGAACTGGATAGTTTTATAGTTTGGCAATTGGAATGATGGTCATGTATTTTATTACATGACCATTTTTTGTTTGAATGACATAGGAGCAAAGCCTCAAAGAAACACGAAGATCATCTTCACCTTCTTTGTGTTTCTTTGAAGCCTTGCGTCTTCGTTGCTCATTGTAAAGCCCGGTATTCATCTTCAAGAATACTCATCTCAACAAGACTCCAGTAATTCTCTTTGTGCAAAAGAACGTCCCTCGAAATTCCTTCAACCCTAAACCCGCATTTCTCATAACAGCGTATCGCTGAAGTATTAAAGTCATAAACGCCAAGGCTTATACGATGCAGGTGCAATTCATCAAAAGCTATTTTTAAAACAGCATTTGTAATTTCCTTACAAATCCCCTTTCCCCGCATAGAATCATCACCAATTAATACCCGGCTTATTCTTGCAGAACGATTTTTACGACTTATTCCTCCGAGGGCAATATGACCAATACTTTTGCCAGTTGAATCATAAACAACTCTGTAAGCCAATGCATCTGCAGTAGCCAAATCACTTGCCCCCTTGATATACCAGGCAAGGCTTCTCACCGTTAATGGAAATCTGAATAAAGATCCAGACCAATTGATCATAAGCTCTTCATCTTTGATCCATTCTATAAGTTGGGGGAAATCCTCCCGGTCGAATTTTTCTAATCGTATCATAGTGCTTCTTTTCTCTACTGCACTATTTATGCATCATGAGAAACTTGACGAAGTTATAAGTTATGCGTTATGAATTCTGTAAATTTTGCCGCAAAAAAAAATCAACAATTCATGATACAGACTTTACAATTATACCTTAAGCCGGAACTTTACCCATTTCTTCCCGCTCCCAAAACCTATGCTGGGCTATTGCCTTTATAAAATCTTTTATGCTCCGGTTTAGTAATACACCTTCTATAAACATGTTTTTACCGCTGGTATCATGTGCAATTTTTATTCCTACATAGGTAGCGCTTATTACATCTATACCTTCGGCATCTGCAGCTATCGCTTTGCAATGTTTGTATGCCTCATTGATGAAATGTATTGCATCAGCTTCTGCTTGCAGAACCTTTGAACTACCGTCACCACCGGGAATATAAACCGCATCAAAACAAACAGACGCTGCAGTTAAGAAAGTCTGATCGGCATTAATCGCACCTCCTATACCTTTGATATTTCCAAGCCTTGGAGCCACCACTTTGGCTACGGCACCTTGTGCAGTTAAACCCGCAACCATAGCATTTACTGCTTTTGCATTTACACCATCTGCGACAAGAATAGCAATTTGCCTGCTCTTTATTGTATTCTTGATAGTATTGGCCATACTCAATGCTGCGGAATGGGTTAATCCCTGGTCCACGAATCTTGGCTGAAACTTTTTTGGATCACCGTCTGCAGGCACACTCAGATTCATGGGCTGTTGTGGTTTCTTAGGCACTGTTACCCCAAGTCCCGCTGCAACCCGTGAAGCAAGCGAGGCATCTACCTGGGTAAGCATTCCGATAATTCGTTCTCTTATTGCAGGTGTTTCTAATTTACCCAATTCAAATCTGAGTGCATTTACGATATGTGTTTTTTCATAATCAGCCTGGCTATTATAGAAAAGTGTCGCCTGGCTAAAATGATCAAAAAAGCTCTGGCTTCTTGCTCTAATTTTCCTTGCATCGATACGCTCATTAAATGAAGTAAATCCTCCTTCGGAAGCCTTTGCCTGGAATGGACAACCGTTCCCCGTTGTATTGGGATCATAGCTCGATTGGCCACGGTTTATTGTTTGACGCATGTGCCCATCTCTCTGGTTGTTATTGACGGGAGAAATCGAACGGTTGATCGGTATCTCATGAAAATTAGGGCTTCCTAATCTTGATAATTGAGTATCTGTATAAGAAAATAATCTTCCCTGCAATAAAGGGTCATTTGAGAAGTCAATTCCCGGCACAATATGGCCTGGGTGAAAAGCTACCTGCTCAGTCTCAGCGAAGAAATTATCTACATTCCGGTTGAGTGTTAATTTACCAATCCTTTGCACAGGTACCAGTTCCTCTGGAATAATTTTAGTGGGATCCAGCAGGTCGAATGGAAATTTATGCTCATCTTTTTCAGGTACCAACTGCACACCGAATTCCCATTCAGGAAATGCCCCATTTTCAATTGCTTCCCAAAGATCCCTGCGATGAAAGTCAGAATCTTTTCCGGAAATTTTCTGTGCTTCATCCCATAATACAGAATGAACGCCCAATAAAGGTTTCCAATGAAACTTTACAAAATGTGATTTCCCGGTGGCATTGATAAATCGGAAAGTATGGACACCAAAACCTTCCATCATTCTCAGGCTGCGAGGTAATGCGCGATCGCTCATAGCCCACATAATCATGTGCATTGATTCAGGCATTAGTGAAACAAAATCCCAAAAAGTATCATGAGCACTTCCGGCTTGTGGCATCTCATTATGTGGCTCTGGCTTCACTGCATGAATGAGGTCGGGAAATTTTATCGCATCCTGGATAAAAAAGATCGGAATATTATTGCCAACGAGGTCATAGATTCCTTCTTCCGTGTAGAACTTCACAGAAAATCCTCTTACATCACGTGCAAGATCCGTAGATCCGCGTGAGCCTGCCACAGTTGAGAATCTTACGAATACCGGGGTCTTCACAGTAGGATTCTGCAGGAAGCCGGCTTTGGTATATTCAGCCATAGGTTTATAAACCTGGAAAACACCGTGAGCCCCCACACCGCGGGCATGTACAATACGCTCAGGAATACGTTCATGATCAAAATGGGTGATCTTTTCGCGGAGGATAAAATCTTCCAGGAGGGTGGCTCCACGCTCACCAGCTTTTAGGGAATTTTGATTATCGTTGATTCTTAAACCCTGGTTAGTTGTAAGAAATTGAT
>JBKJPO010000425.1:0-6068 GCA_046595095.1 Chitinophagaceae bacterium | reverse complement strand
AAAAGCAGAAATCCAGGATCCTGGTAGCTCCCCTGGACTGGGGGCTGGGTCATGCAACCCGCTGCATTCCCATCATCCGGGAGCTCCTTATTCTTGATTGCGAAGTACTTATCGCTGCGGAAGGAATCTCAAAGAATCTATTGTTAGCCGAATTTCCAGGGCTTACTTTTTTGCCCATTATCGATTACGGGATCAAGTATAGCAGGAAAAAAAACTTGCTGGGAATAAAAATTTTTACCCAAATTCCCCGAATTGCTACCATTATTTTCAACGAACATAAGTGGCTTAAAAAAGTATTGAGAGATAAAGATATCGATGCTGTGATATCGGATAACCGGTTTGGATTATATCATAAAAAAATTCCGTGTATCTATATTACCCACCAGGTTAATATAAAAACCGGGAACTTTTTCACAGACTTGCTCGCGAAGAAAATCCATGGTTGGTTTATAAAAAAATACACAGCCTGCTGGATACCTGATTTTGCAGAAGCGCCCGGAGTTGCCGGTGAGTTATCTCATGCCGCTGAACTGCCGGTTAATTCCCATTATATCGGATGTCTTTCGAGGTTCGAGTATATTCCTGAACTTACAAAGAAGTATGATTTACTTTTCAGCCTTTCCGGCCCGGAACCACAGCGAAGCATATTCGAAAAGTTGTTGATTAATGAAGCCAGGCATTTTGAGGGCGCAATACTTCTGATCAGGGGTTTGCCGGGAAAAAATGTGGATCCTGTTGAGCAATTAGATCATATGGAAGTACGTGACCATTTAACGGCTGCTCAACTAAACGAAGCATTGCAATCTGCAAAATTTATTATTTCAAGAAGTGGATATACAAGCATAATGGATTATATGAAGCTTGGATGCAAGGCTATTCTTGTACCTACTCCCGGACAAAAGGAACAGGAGTATCTTGCGGAAATTCCGGCAACCCAAAAATTATTCGTTACTTCTCCGCAGAAGAAATTTTCACTAAAAAAATTATTGGCAGAAGCAAATCAAACCCGGGAAAACTTGCCAGTCTATGATATGGATTTGTATAAAAAAACGGTGACCGAATTTGTGGAGAGCTTGAGAAACACGGTAAGCAGTAACGAGTAAGCAGTAACGAGAAACGAGAAACCAAAACTACGGACCATAGTCCGTTATTCTCTCTTCGGGTAATCAAAAAACAAAAATTCTTTTTTACTCTCATTGAATTGCTTCCAGCTTTTCACATCTGCACGCACTGCAAATATCCCGCAAGTAGGCATATTCGATGTTACCTCATCTGTTAGCGTATTTACATATTCAGTGATACCCGGGTTATGAGAAAATATAGCAAGCGAATCAAATGAATTATCTGCAGTTGCAATTGCTTCATCGAATGCAGTTACTCCCGCATGATAGAGTTCATCTACCAGGATAAAATTTTTTTCTTTTACTCCTAAAACTTCTGCAAATTCTTCTGCAGTTTTTTTTGCACGTTTTGCGGGACTAGTGATAATCGCGTCTATTTTCAATTTTTTATCCGCCAGGCGTTTCGCCATCATTGGGGCATCGTGCTTCCCACGATCATTTAATGGTCTGTCAAAGTCACTGGGTACTCCGGAATCCCAGCTGCTCTTGGCATGTCTTACTAAAATTGCAATCTTCATATAAAGCTATTTGAATTCTAATCAGGAGAACAGCAACAAGAATACCAAAGTTGGCAGCAGGCAGTCAGCAGTCAGGAATGGGCAGTCGGTCAGCAGTAGTAGGCAGTAAGTAATTAGCCCCAGGCAGTTAAAATTGTAGGATGCTGTGAAATATCACTCGGGGGTTCCAAAATCTTTAGGGGAAGTTGTAACCAACTGCCTAACTGGTCACTGCCAACTTGCTACTGCTAACTGCCCACTGATGTATCAATATCCCCTAACATTCTTGCCTTCCATGTAATTCATGAATGCTTTGTTTACCACCCTGTTGCCTCCCGGAGTTGGATAATTGCCTGTAAAGTACCAGTCACCAAGGTTTGTAGGACAGCTTTCATGAAGGTCTTCGATGGTTTGAAAGATCACTTCAACAGGGATGTTTATTTCGGGTGCTGTAATGAGTTGAGCAACTTTATTTGAGATCTGGGAAAGCGTAAAAGGTTTATACACCTGGCGCACTACATTTTCGGTATGCAGCTTATTATTGCGTTGTAATTCTTTACAGCGTTCCAACAATTTATCCAGTAAATCATCCTGTCCTGTCTCTTTGATTAGAGCGATAACAGCTCGAAATGCGATGAAATCCCCCAGCTTACTCATATCGATACCGTAGCAATCCGGGTATCGGATCTGCGGTGCAGAGGATACTACTATTATTTTTTTAGGCCGGAGCCTTGCCAGCATCCTGATGATACTTTCTTTTAATGTTGTACCACGGACAATGGAATCATCAATCACAACAAGGGTATCCAAATCTTTCCTCACAGTACCATAAGTAATATCATAAACGTGCTGAACCATTTCATTGCGGCTATGGTCTTCGGTAATGAATGTACGAAGCTTAACATCTTTGATGGCGATCTTCTCAATCCGGATGCGCCTGTTTACCATTTCTGTTAATTTCTCATCATCAAAATTTTTATCCCAACTCAGTATCCGCTCAACCTTGATCCTATTCAAATAATCTTCGGCGCCTTTGATGAGGCCATAGAAGGCCGTTTCAGCGGTATTGGGGATAAAAGAAAAGATGGTATTCCTGAGGTCGTGATCAATTGCTTTTAACACCGGTTCACTTAGGTGATGCCCCAGTGCTATCCGCTCGCGGTATATTTTTTCATCACTACCCCTGGAAAAATAAATCCGTTCAAAACTGCAGGCTTTTCTTTCTTTAGGCTCCACGATCTGTGTTATGGAATAGTTCCCTTCAGGATCTACCAGTAGTGCGTGTGCAGGAGGCAATTCCTGAACTTCATTTTCTTCCAGATTGAACGCAGTCCTTATTGCGGCACGTTCACTGGCGGCCACAATAATCTCTTCATTTACATAATAATATGCCGGGCGAATACCATTGGCATCCCGCATTACAAATGCATTTCCATTACCGGTGATGCCGCTGACTGTGAAACCTCCGTCGAATAAACTTACCGCCTTTGTTAGTACTTTGCCTATATCCAGTTTTACCTGCGAAGTCTCATCAGCTTTTACCAGGAAATGATGTAAAACTTCCATCATTGCCGCAAGATCGCTCTGGCGTTGGAATTCACCGGGATTGATGTTGACGAGGCTAAATAATTCTTCAGTGTTTACGAGGTTGAAATTCCCGGCAAGCGCCAGGTTTCTTGAAGGAATAATATCCCGTTTTATAAAGGGATGGCAGAATTCCACATTATTTTTCCCCTGTGTTCCGTAACGTAAATGCCCAAGCAATATCTCACCCAGGAAATTGACGTGGCCCTTCATTAAACCCGGGTGTTGTTTTATATCTGGTTGGTATAATTCAATATCATTTATCTCCTTACCGATCTGGGAAAAAAGGTCAGCAATAGACAAGCTGCTCCGGAGACGATGCATAAATGGATAGCCTGGTTCCGTATTCAGTTTCACCGCAACTATACCTGCACCATCTTGTCCGCGGTTGTGCTGCTTTTCCATCAGCAGGTATAACTTGTTCAGGCCATACAGTACCGAACCATATTGTTGTTGGTAATAAGAGAAAGGTTTGCGTAAACGGATGAATGCAAGCCCGCATTCGTGTTTTATCTCGTCACTCATGATTTGAGGCGCGAAGGTAAGGGATTAATTCATGTTCCCGGGATGCACTGGAAGGTATTCGTGTTAAAATATTCTCTTCTAACAAATCAGCTAAACACGGTGTAATTAAAAAGAAAAAAGGCTTAATTTTCCCGCCATGGCTCGTGTCTCACGAACCATTATTTAGTCGTAACATTTTGGTTCATGAAGACAAGAACCGAGGCGGCGGCAAATCACAGATAAACCGGATTTGAAGAAAATTATTTTATTCCATTTATGGATGTCCATCATTTTTGCTGCGGGATTTTTTCTCCAGGGTTGTGTTACGAGCAAAGATCCATACCGAAAGACGGTACGGCAGTTGCAACGCGGAAAGATTAGAGAAGACACCAGCTACGTGTACAGCATTCCCTATGAAAAAGGCAGTGCTCACTTGATTGTGCAGGGATATTTCGGTTCCTTCTCCCATAAAAAAAGGGCTGCGTTGGATTTCAAAATGAAACAGGGAACAAAAATCCTTGCAGCTCGTGAGGGAGTAGTTATCAGGATGGAAGAAAAAAATGACAAGGGAGGTATAAATAAAAAATACAGGCAATTTGCAAACTTCATTGTGATAGCACATCCGGATGGCTCAAGATCGGGTTACTGGCATCTGAAAAAAGATGGCGTACTGGTAAATACCGGGGATACGGTGAAGCAAGGCCAGGTTATAGGATTGAGTGGAAAGACGGGTTATGCTTCTACAGCGCATTTGCATTTTCTTGTTTGGAAAAGTAGTGGCGGTACATGGCAATCGATACCTACAAGATTTATGACTAAGGATGGACCAAAGTATTTGAGGCCGTGGCGGAAATGGAGGAGTGTGTGAAAACTAAGTATGCACACTTTACCGTTGTTGCGAACGGGGCGATGAGCCGTCCTTAGGAGCGGAGCGAAGCAATCTCCGGATTGTATTTTGGGTAATAAAGTGACTTTTGCTATTTCACAGCAGTATCCAAATCAATCCACTTCTGTACTTCCTTACAATTTTTATAGTCTTCACCGATATTGATATAATAAGAACGCAGGTTTTCCTGGAACCATTTTTCTAAAACATCATTCTTCTTATTCTCCAGGGCACGCACGCCAACTTTATTATAATCTTCTTTAAGATTTTCGCGGTGTGGTTCGGTGCGGGTAATCAACTGAACGATGCGCATGGCTTTACGTCCACGCTCATCCGTATATTCTGTTGGTTGTGAGAATTCTCCAATCTTAAGATCCTTAAGCATTACAACCATATCCTTATCTAATTCATCGATAGCCAGGAAAGTATCGCCTTCTTTATTTACAATACGGCCACCGGTAAATTTGCTTTGATCATCTTCGCTGAACCTGTTTACGGCTGCGCCAAAATTGGTTGTCCCGGCGATGAGCATCGACCTTATTGAATCCAGCTTATCCTTCGATATTTTCGTTTCTATTGAAGTGATCTGTGGCGTTTTTAAAATGTGGCGAATTACAGCATCATCGCCGAGTCGGCTTATCATTTGAATGATGTGGTAACCAAACCTTGTTTTGAAAGGAGTGGACACCTGGCCTTCCTTTAAACTGAATGCTTTAGCCAGGAATATCGGTTCCCACTGCTTCTCATTGCGATTTACTTCATATCGCCCCCCGGCTTCTTTACTTCCCGGATCATCAGTGTAGAGAGAGGCAAGGGTTTCAAATTTCTTTGATCCGCTCTCAACCTGTTGTTTATATTCTTTCAATTGTTCAACTGCATACAACTCAAGTTCCCTGCTTGCCTTTGGATAAAGCAGTACCTGGCCAACTTCTACTTCAGATTCGTAAAAAGGAAGGCTATCTTTTGGTATGGTTTCGAAATATGCTTTTACTTCGGTTGGGGTTATTTTAACGCCATCAACAATCTTATTGCGCATAGATTGCGCGAGTTTTTGCTCACGAAACTGCTGTCTGAAATCTTCTTTTAACTGGAAGATCGATTTGCCTGCGATCTGCTCTAACTCTTCTTTTGAACCATAATAGCCGATGAAGTACCGGACCTTATTGTCGATATCGGCGTCAATTTCTTCTTCAGTTACGATGATGGAATCTTTCTCAGCCTGTACCACATGCGCTTTGATGCCTATCGCCTGCTCAAGTAAAAGACAATTACCATTTACCGGGATCTCAATATTCTGGCGGGCCATATCTGCAAGACTGTTATCGATCTCACTTTTGAGGATGATCTTATCGCCTATGGTGGCGATGATGCGGTCGGCTAATACTTTTTTAGGTTGGGCAAAAACGGCAAAGGCAGTGGTAATAATAAATGCAGTCAGGAAAAATTTCTTCATAATGGTTCAATATCGTTCAAAAA